>JAGBGU010000064.1 GCA_017935785.1 Bacteroidaceae bacterium | reverse complement strand
TCAAATTATTGGTGTCCGTTGATAGCAGAAAAACGTCTGGAAGACGGGAAGCCCGAAGGGCGAATAGCCGCGGGTTCTTGAACCCGTGGAAAAGAGAGCGACAGAATAATGCCGTCTGCAAAGACGGGAACCAGTGGTGGGGGGGTGCCGATTCGCGTCTTCCAGACGCCTTCAATATGCGGACAATATAAAACCGGAGGCTTAAAAGCCCCCGGCTATTTAACTTCCCGTCATTGACTTTGTCCAAATTGCTCACGCTCGGCATAGCTCAAGCAAGCTTGGCTCTGCTCTCACTCAATCGCAATTTTCCAGACGGTTTCTTGTCAATCGTTCAGCGTTAATCATTAATCGTTAATCATTAACCATCCGTCATCCTGAACTTGTTTAACCTTGTTCAATTTGCAGACGCTCCTCCAGACAGTGTTTCTACCTGATTCCAATGTCTTCCACCTCCCAATCATCGCTGCGGAACGATGGCAGCGGCAGGCCGAGCATGGTGCGGACGTTGGCGTCGGGGGAATAGTTCTGATAGGCGTAGCGCACGGCCACGGGGTTGGGTACGGAGTCTGACCAGACCTCTATCTGGTTCTTGCACCACATGTGGTTGGCCTGTGCGGGATAGAACTTGCGGTCGGGGCCGGCCACCTCGAATCCCTTGGCGCGCTCGCGTGCATCGAAGCAGTCTTGCTGGCTGGGGTCGGAAACGGTAAAGTTGTTGGCGGCGCTCATGTTGTGGAAACTGAGCACCAGCTTGTGCTCCTTCTGCTCGAACGACTTGAAGCGGGGCGTGCGCACGGGCAGCCCTTCCACGCCGTAGTCGTTGGTAAGGGCCAGATGGGCCAGCCGCTGCCCCACCTTGTCCTTGGCGGGCGCGTGGATGTAGGAATAGTTGCCTATGTCCGTTGTGCATACGATGTCGCAGTGGTCCGTCTCGTCGGCGGCTTTCCACTGCTGGTCCACGAACACGGCCGTGCCGCGCAGTTTGTGGCCTTCGTAGCAATAGGGGGCAATCTGCGTGATATAGAAGGGCATCTTGTCGTTGCCCCAGTCCTTGCGCCACTGGCGGATGTGTGCCTTCTGCAATTCGGCATAGTCATACCAGTTGCTGCGGTTGGAACAGCCCTGATACCAGATGAATCCCTTTGCCGTGAAGTTGCAGATGGGTTTTATCATTCCGTTGTAGAGCACGGTGGAGGCATTAGCGCCGCTGCGGGTCTTCTCCACATCGGCATTGCGTCCGGGGATGGCGTCGAGGCTCTCGCGGCTCATCCACGCTTCTATGACGGTGCCTCCCCAATTGCTGGTGACAAGGCCTACGGGCACTCCCAGTATCTTGTGCAGTTCCTTGCCGAAGTAGTAGGCGGCAGCGCTGAAGGTGCGCACGGTAAGCGGAGAGGACTCACGCCAAACGGTGTCGCAGTCTTCCTTGGGGGTGTCTGATATGCAGCGCGGAACGGTGAACATACGGATGTGGGGGTATTGTGTGGCTTCCCTTATCTGTTCCGCCGCTCCGTCTGTGGGCTGGTACATGAAGCCTCCTACGGGCATCTCCATATTGCTCTGTCCTCCGCACACCCACACTTCGCCCAGGAGGATGTCCGTGAGTTCGGTCTTCTCCCCGTCGTCAAAAGTGAGCGTATAGGGGCCTCCGGCGTCGGCAGTAGGTACGGTGGTGGCCCAGCGTCCGTCCGCATCGGCTACGGCGGTGAATTTCTCCTTTGTCCAGGATGCCCTGATGGTTACTTTCTTGTTTGGGGCGGCCTTTCCCCAGAGGTTTACGTCGGTATTGCGCTGGAGTACCATGTGGCTTCCGATGACGGAGGGCAGCTCCACTTTTGCCCATGCCGTGCCAAGGCAGCACGCAAGGAGGGAGAGGATGAATGTGATTCTTTTCATATGCCGTAATGTGTTATTATTCTATATTCACGTTGTCGCAGTTCTTTATTACATAGGGTTCCTTCACGTCTCGGGCATAGACATAGTCTTGCGATGGCTCCACCTTGTTGTGGCGGTAGCTTATGCCGTCCACGCAGAAGAGATACAGGATACGGGGGTCGAACGTGCGGAAGGTGTTGCCCTCAACGGTAATGTTGCGGTGGTAGCGGCTCTGTTCGGGCTCGTGTATGCGGCTGTTGCAGGCGATATGGGCGTCGCCCCAGGTCTTGCAGCCATACATGCAGTTGTCGAACGTGTTGTTACGGATTACCACATTGCGCACGCCGGACTGCTCATACCAGTAGTTGCCGTCGCCTTCGAACAGGATGGGCGAACCGGGCACGTGGAAATAGTTGTCCTCAATCACCACCTGTCCGCGCGAACCTATAAGCAGGCCTCTTGCGCGGTTGTTGGCAAAGTGGCAGTTCTTTATCAGCACGTCGGGGTAGCGGTCGTCCGACGCCAGTGCGTCGTTGTCCTGGAACTGTTCCGGAACGGGCTCGGTAAAGGTTACCTCGGCCAGTTCGCTGTTAACGGGCTTCACTTCCTTGACGGTGCGGTAGTCATACGTCATCATGTTGTTGTGATTGACAAACTCCATTTTCATGCCGGGTTCCACAAAGCCTTTTCCGTAGTTGTACCACAGGAGCAGACGGTCGTCGGCCAGTTTCTTGCGTGCTATGGCATACCATCCGTGGATGTTGGTGGCGTCGTCCTTCTGGTTGGTAAACTTGCATCCGATCATCTTGAGATAGCCTCCGCAGTTGATAAAGTGTGTGGCGTCTGCCGTGGCGCTTATCATGCGGCCGCTTCCGGGCGTGGGCACCACCTGCACCTGGTTCAGCTCAATATTGTCTGTGCGCTGTACGATAAATCCCATGCCTCCGCAATGATAGAGGTTGACATTCTGCACGAGAACGGATTCGCAACGGTCCATTGTGAATCCGGGATTGGCACGCTTGGCTGCGCCGAAGACCATCACATTGCCCACGGTTCCGGCAATGTCCTTCTGGAAGATGCGGTAGATGCCGTCCTCGCGCTGCTCGGCTTGCAGTCCGGGTCCCCACAGCCAATAGTCGTGAACGTAATAGGCCACCTCCTTCTTTTGCGCGTCAAACTCGAGCAGGCTTCCGTAGGGGTATGTTATGTTGTTAGCATCGCGTATGCGGAGAACTCCGGACAGCAGGTCTATCTTGTAGTCCTTGGGGAACTTGAGGTCCATCCACCCCTCTCCTACCGCCATTATCTGGCCTTGCGAATTAAAGGTGTGGGTAAAGTCTATGTTCAGGTCCTTGATGGTTACGTTGGACGAGTTTTCCAGATTGAAGGGAGAGACAAAACCCGTAAAGAGAAGCGTGGTTCCGTTTCCCTCAACCGTAAGTCCGTTGGCATTCTCAATGTTCAGGGCAATACGCTTGAGACCCTGGGTGTTGTTGCTGATAAACTGATACTTCTCATAACAGAACTTGTCCTTTATGCGGAGGGTGTCACCGGGGAGGACCAGGGTGCTGTTCTCCGTTTTCAGACATTCTTCAAGGGCTGCGCGCAGGGCGGGATAGGCGTCGTCCTGCATATCGTCCGTCATATAGTCCTTTACATATACGGTCTTGGCATCGGGCGCTGAAGAGCATGACGCAAGCGCCGCAAGGCAGGCGAACGACAAGAATCGGCAAATCTTCTTCATAATTCCAGTGGGTTAAAAACGCCAGTCTCCCGCCTGGAGCAGGAGACTGACAAGGGGTAATGTGTGTGTGTTAAATCTTTATATTCTTCAGTTCCTCACCAATCTTTACGGTGTACTTCTTGGTCTTTCCGGCATTGGTGACAAGTACCTGGGCATGGGTGGCCGACTTGCGCTTCACTTCTATGTCGAAGTCGCCTCCAAATGCCTTGATACGGCGGAGCGACATCTCGTTCCATGCAGAGGGGAGCTGGACGGTAAGGTTGAAAGAGTTGAATCCGGTGGGACGGATGCCGAAGAGGCCTTCGGTAATGATTCGGCAGTAGAGGCCGCTCTCGGCAGAAAGATGGCGCTGTGAGCCTTCGGGCCATGCCTCGATGGGATAAGGCACATGCGTACCCAGCAAACGGCGGTTAGAATAGTCGAGAAGCTGCTTTGTGGCCTTGTCGGCCGCACCAGCCACATACGCTCCGCGCAGGGCATAGAGGGTGGAACGGTCCCAGAAGGTTACGTCGCCCTCGGCTGTCAGCAGTCCGTCAACGGTGAGCAGTTTGGGAGAATAAAGCGCTTCAATGGTTCCTTCGGCACGCTCCTTGAACCCGAAGCACAAGGGCATGCATATCCAGGAGCGGAGCACGGTGTTGCCGTCGTAATAGCGATAGGTTTCATAGCCGCTCACGTTGGCCGAGAAATAGTTGTTAATGGCCTTGTAGAGGGCTTCGGCCTGCTTCTTATATTCGTTGGCCACAGATTTGGGTTCGCCCACCAGAGGAGCCAGATAGGCGGCAGAGACGAGTCCGTCGTAATAAAGCGTGGCGGTGCAGAGGTTGGCTTCGCCGGCGGGGAAACGGCCTTCCAGCTCGTCACGGTCAGAACGGGGCACGCCGGCGTCGTTCAACTGGCGGCGTGTATATTCGAGACACCATTTGATGAAAGGCCACAGCTCCTTGGCCTCATCAATGCTTCCGCGGGCAAGGACATAGCGTGTGGCACCGTGGGCGTTCATGGCTGCATCGCCGCGGTCGCCGGCGCCGCCCCATGTGTCTAGTCCTTCAGCGATAATGGAGCTGGGCAACAGCTTGTACTGGTCGTTCATGAAGCGCGCAAAATGCTTGTAGCAGTTGAGGGAAGATTCGTTTCCTATCTGATAGCCCATGAAGGGGAACAGGGGATTGACGTACTCTGACTGGTCGTTAGCCCAGATGGCGGCATAGTACGACTCACCGCCGGGGCCGTGCATCAGACCGCCCTTTGTACGGTATATGCTCTCGGAAGCGCGAATCTTGGCAAAGCGGAATTCGGTGTCAATAACCTTTTCGGGGGTTTCCAGTACCAGCGAACCGTCAATGCTGTTCTTGACATAGGCCATGCGCTTGGCGTATTCGGCCTTCACGTCGGGGGTAAGGGCCTTTTCGTTCTTCTCTCGATAGGCCTGGAATGCGGCACCGAACTCAATGCTCTTTCCGGGTTCAATCTTGAAGGTGCCGTTTCCGTAGATCTCGGCCTGAATGATGTACGAGCCGTCCACGCCCTTCTCGGGGTCGGTCTTGGCCTTCTGGACAAATTCGGGCACGATTACGGTAATCGTTCTTCCGGTGATATTCTTTACCTCGTAGGTTTCGCACATCATCGGCAATGTGGTGCTAGGGAAACCGGTATAGGTGATTTCCACAACAGGCGAGGGGGCGCGTTTGCGGGCGGCTCCGGTATTCACCACACCAATGCCGTACTGGCTTACCACGCGCAGGGCGCCGTTGATAGAAACCTTCTTGGTTCCCAACTGCACGGGGGCCAGTCCGTTTACGCCAAGCAGCGACACAATGTCGGTCTGCATACGGTACATGAGGCTGGCGTGCGTATTGTTGGGGATGGTGCGTAACATGGGGAACACCAACGAGCGCTCCTGCGTAAAGTTCTTCTGTTCGTCAATGTTCCAACGGGTAACGAACGAAACCATTTCTCCGCTCATCTCAATATGGTCGGAATAGGGAATCGTCTCGTCGGAAAGAATCATCTCAATGGCGTTTGTCTCGGGATTGATGGTCCAACACTGTTTCTGCGCCTTGGCTGTTATTGCGGCCACACACAATAACAGGGCGATTAGCTTGAATTTCTTCATCATGATAATACTTTATACTTTTATGATTTTTATGATTCTATTTTGTCAATGCCGCCTTTATCATATCCAGTTCCTTGGGGGTATAGCAGGTACGCATAACGTCCACGGGATATCCCACAATCTCACCGGCTGCCCTGGAAAGGTATTTCATCAGGCAGACAAACTTGTCATAATCCGTATCGAGCTTTCCCAACCGGCTGTCCGGGGTGCGGTACAGCTCGTGAAAAGCCTTCTTGTACACGTCCCAGCCATAAATCTCAGCTATACGCATCAGGGTGTAGTGGATTGCGTCGCCCGAGTCCAGATTGCCCTTTTCAACGCATTTCTTATAGGCACGCTTGTAATAGGCTATGTTATCGCCCGTGTAGAAGGTGTTTTGCGAAATGACAGCCTCGTATTTGTCAAGCGCATAGGACATTCTGAAGTTGGCGAATATCTCATCGTTCCAGTTCCAGGCTCCATAGCCCTCCCCCACTGCCGTTCCGGCTGAAAAGGTGTGGCCTATCTCGTGCAGGATGCCGAATCCCCAGTCTTTATGCGTCTTGAACTTCTGCAGCAGTCCCTTTACATCCACATTGTCGTTCCACAGGATAGGGTTTCCGGCAAGGGCCCAGTATCCCGGTTCAAGGCCCGGACTGGTAAGTATGCGGATTTTTGCTCCGCCGTAAGGGGTTACGCCAAGCAGTTCCATGTAAGCCTCGTATGCTTTGTCCAGGGCTTTCAGCCATTCGTCAACGGTCTTGTCGTCCACGGTTATGTGCTTGGGGTCTGCGGCCAGCACAATATGCTTGCTCTCGCGCTTGTACAGCGCTTTTTGGGGCGTGGGCGCAATTTTCACATCGTCAAACCATACCGTTCCTTTAGCCTTTCCGCCGTTGTAAGTGCCGCCCGGGAATCCCAGTCCGCAACTAACGAATGTCTCGCCTTTGGCATCGCTCACAAAGTCCATGTACACCTCTTGCCATCCGTTGGTGCCATACAGGAACTTGGAAGCGTTCCAGGGCTGGTCCGAATCCTTGTCCAGCACATCCAGATAGAGCACGGCTCCGCGCCCTTCCTTAACATCGTGGGTCTTAACCTTGGCCGTAATACGGTAAAACGTGTTCGGGTTGAGGCCCTTCAGGTGCCTGGTAATTTTTACCGCCCCCAGTTCCGTGTTGGAAATCTTCACGCACCGCGAGCCGTCCGCACCTTCCTTTACATACTTTATCCGGGCCGTCTTGGGGCATTTGTCCATAATCCATTGTTTCTGCGAATAGGACTTGCTGTTGAAATCATCGGTAAAGACGTCATCTGCCGCAGTTTCTGCCATTGTCGGAATCTTCGCGGCAAGAGCTGTCAAGCAGACTAAAGTCAAAAGGCATCTTTTCATTCCCTTTTGAATTATTATGTTTTATGTTTTTCTTACTTTTTATTCTGACCACAAAATTATAAAAAAATGCCGAGGCGGACAAACCTAATACATTATTTTTCATTGTAGACAAAAAACGTTAGATAAAAGTATCGCTTATTTTGTTAATCGGAATCCCTTTTTGCCCAGTACCGCGAAGGTACCACATAAGGCGGTACTGGAGTAACATCGCTATGATACTCCAGTTTAAAGCCTATGATATTGCAGTGTGAGCTGTATGGTACTAATTCGTGTATTTAACGAACTTCAAAATTTAACTACTGTGAAATTGGTGCCACGGACGGTTAAATTGGTTAAAATGAACAATTATTATTACTTATATTTCATGAAATGATGAAGAATATGCGTAACTTTGTAATTCAAAAACTGGGCGAAGCCCACAAAACAGGAAATATCAAACATCTAACGAATAAACACAATTGGAACAATGAAAAAACTTATCCCGATGACCATTATAGCGCTTGTTCTATGCGCCTGTCAAAAGAGCGAGCCTAAACAGCAGGAGGAAACCATCCGCGTAAAAACCGAAAAAGCCGCCTATCGTGAACAGCCCGACGCTACGCCCTACATCGGCGTGGTAGAGGCCGAACAAAGCACGCTGGTAAGCTTCACCGGAATGGCTGTACTGAAAAGCATGCACGTAAACGAAGGACAGACCGTCAGAAAGGGACAACTACTGGCCACCATAGACGACGCACAGGCACGCAATGCGCTGGCCGCAGCAAAATCTGCGCTCGACCAGGCTCTGGACGCGCAAAAGCGCATGAAACAGCTTTATGACAACAACTCGCTTCCCGAAATGAAATGGGTGGAAATTGAGAGCAAGGTACAACAGGCCCAGGCAAGCTACGACATGTGCAAAAAGAATCTGGACGACTGCTCCGTATATGCACCATGTGCCGGAGTGGTGGGAAACAAAATCATGAATGTGGGCGAGACCGTACTTCCTTCCGAACCAGTGCTGGACATTCTGAGCATCAATAAGGTGAAAGTGCGTGTAAGCGTTCCTGAAAAGGAAATAGCCGCCATACAGCCCGAAACACCATGCCACATCAAGCTTGACGCGCTGCCCGGCGAGATTTTCATTGGCGGAAAGATAGAAAAGGGCATCAGTGCCGATGCCGTAACGCACACCTACGACATACGCATCCTTACTGACAACCCCTCGCACAAGCTTTTACCCGGAATGATTGCCAAGGTAAATCTGCAGACCGACGGCGGTGAAAAGAAAATGACCCTTCCCGTAAAAGCCGTGCAGCAAGGCATAGGCAATTCGCTCTTCGTTTGGACGGAAAAGGACGGAAAGGCTTACAGAAAAGCCGTTACGGTGGGCCGGACAAGAGGCAACAGAATTGACATTGAAAGCGGTTTGGACGAAGGCGACAACATCATTGTGGAAGGCTATCAGAAGGTTGGAGAGGGCACGCCCGTCCTGTTCTGAAATCCAACGGTCCCCACCGAGTCATTCAAACATTTGCACGAACCTAAACATTAGAGTCTGAAATGAAATCCGATATATTGAAAGGTTGGGCAGCATGGCCCATCAAGAACTACCGCATTGCATCCCTGCTTACCGTTCTGCTCCTTGCCTTCGGCCTGTATGGGCTTTACCTGATGCCAAAGGACGAATTCCCACCCTTCGTAGTACGCCAGGGCGTGGTAATTGCCGTTATGCCGGGCGCAATAAGCGAAGAGATTGAAGCACAGGTGGCACGTCCGCTCGAACGCTACATTTTCACCTACAAGGAAGTGAACCGTACAAAAACCACCACCACAAGCAGCAACGGAATGTGCATGATGATGGTTCAGCTACACGACAACATCAACAAGAAGGACGAGGTTTGGAGCAAGATAAAGCACGGGCTGAACAACTTTAAGAGCAGCCTGCCCGGCGGTGTGCTTGCACTGGTTGTAAACGAAGACTTCGGAGATGCCTGCGCATTGCTTATAACCGTTGAGAGCGACCAGCGGACCTATCGCCAACTGCAACAGTACAGCGACGAGTTGGCCGACCGTCTGCGTCGCGTACCAAGTGTGAGCAATGTCAGACAGTACGGCGAGGTGAAGGAACAAATCACACTCTACGTAGACCGCCGCCGGCTTGCCGCCTACGGCATCGGACAAAACACCATCCACCAGGCGCTTGCCGGACAACAGATAACCACTATGAGCGGAAGCATCACCGGAAAGCTGCAACACATTGTCATGCACATAGCCCCCACGGAAAAGAGCGAGGACGAAATAGCCAACCAGATTATCTACAGCAATGGCGGTAAAAACGTTAGGGTATGCGATGTGGCCACCATAAAGCGCGAATACGACACCAGCGAAAAATACATAGAGAACAACGGAAACCGATGCGTGCTACTCTCCCTTGAAATGAGTCCGGGCAACAACATCATAGCCTATGGCGAACAGGTTGACGAGGTGCTTGGGCGCTTTCATGCCGAATATCTTCCGGACGACGTAAAGATTAGGCGCATAACCGACCTTCCGCAAGTAGTACGCGATTCCGTACACGACTTCCTGCGCGACCTGCTTATTTCCATGGCCATCATCGTGCTGGTGATGATGATACTTTTCCCGCTTCGCAGCGCCATTGTGGCAGCCATTACCATCCCGCTGAGCACGTTCATATCCATCGGCATCATGTATGCCATGGACATTCCGCTCAACATCATCACGCTGGCTTGCCTGATTGTGGTACTGGGAATGATTGTGGACAACAGCATAGTTATCATTGACGGCTATCTGGAATACCTGGGTATGGGGATGGGACGCCGCGAGGCCAGCATACGGAGCGTAAAGCAATACTTTTGGCCCATGATGCTTGCCACCATCTGCATCTGCGCCATTTTCTTCCCGCTGGTGCTTACCATGACGGGCGAGGCGGGTGATGTAATCGGGCAGTTCCCAGTTACCATTACCATCAATCTGATGGTCTCGCTTGCCGTGGCGGTACTGGTTATCCCCATCCTCAACGCATTTATTATAAAGAAGGTGGAGAAACGAGAACCCAACAAAAAGAACCTGACGGATTGGGTACAGGTCATCTACGAGTACATGCTCGACTGGACTTTCCGCCACCCCTACCTTACCATCTCACTGGCAGCGGTGATTGTCGCACTCACAAGCCTCATCTTCCCCACACTGAAAATGAGACAGTTCCCCTATGCCGACCGCAACCAGTTTGCCGTGGAGATATTCCTGCCCGAAGGCGAGGGACTGGAACGTACCAGACAAGTGGCTGACAGCCTGACACACATTCTGAAAAAAGACGAGCGCATACTGAGCGTTACTTCCTTCATAGGCTGCTCATCTCCGCGGTTCCAGATAAGCTATGCCCCGCAAATGGGCGGACGCAACTTTGCCCAACTCATCGTGAACACCCCGGACATACAAAGTACCTTCGACGTACTGAACGAATACGCCCCCCTCTACAGCAACCATTGGCCCGAGGCGTACTGCCGATTCAAGCAAATGGATTTTCTTAACGTACCCACATACGAATACCGTTTCTACGGCAGCAACCTGGACAGCATACAGACAGCGGCGGAATGGCTCATGGCCGAACTGCGCAAAATGCCCGAACTGGAATGGGTGCATACCGATTTTGACAATCCGCACCCCATCGTAGACATCACTCTCGACCCCGTTGCGTGCGCCCAATTGGGCATTAACCGCACCACAGCCCAGTTGCAAATGAACCTGCAGACGGGAAGCATGCAGTTGGGAAGCATCTGGGAGGGAGACTACGAGGTTCCCGTTATCCTGAAGGACGCGTCAAGCGAGAACATATCCTACAGCGATGTACAGGACCTCTATCTGACCGCCCCCAACGGGCAGAGCATTCCTCTCCGCCAAGTGGGTTCGGCGTCACCGGCCTGGACACACTCCAAGATTAACCACCGCAATGGTGAGCGCTGCATCAGCGTAACGGCCGAGGGAAAACGCAACGTGCTGGCTGCCCCCATACAGGCACGGATTGAGAGAATACTGAAAGGCATGGAACTTCCCCATGGCGTTCGTTCCGAGGTGGGCGGAGAGATTGAGAAGAACAACGAGATTGTCCCCAACGTAATGATGGGAATTGGGTTGGCGCTGGTCATCATTTTCTTCTTCATCCTGTTCAATTTCAAACGATTCGGCATTACCATCATCTGCATGGTTGCCATCTCGCTCAGCATACCCGGAGCCATGATCGGCCTGGCCATTGCCGACCGCACGCTGGGTCTGACCAGTCTTTTCGGCTTTATCACGCTGATGGGCATTATCATGCGAAACGAGATACTCATCTTTGAACACGCCGACGAAAAGATGGCCGAAGGATTATCGGCCCACGATGCCGCCTATGATGCAGGACGCCGGCGTATGGTGCCCATTTTCCTTACAACGGCCACAACGGCGGTAGGCGTAATTCCCATGATTATTGCAGGCAGCTCCTTCTGGATGCCCGTTGGCATAACCATCTTTGCCGGCGGAATCGGCACACTCATCCTCATTGTTACCGTTCTTCCGGTAGTATACTGGAAACTCAACAAGAGCCGCGACTCCCAACAAACCCCTAAACAACTAAAAGAACAATGAAACGTACATACCACTTCATCAGCTATATGATTTGCTGCGGAGCACTTCTCTCCACCCTTGCCGCAAATGCGCAGAAAGAACGCTTCACCCTTGAAAGATGCGTGGAAATGGCACAGGAAAACAACGTCAGGATTAAGAATGCCAAACTGGAAATTGACGCTGCCGAGGAGGACCGCAAATATGCCTTTACCCAGGTCTTTCCTCAGATTAGCGCCATGGGGGCCGGTTTTGTGGGCGCAAAGGACCTGATGCGCGGCGAAATGGAAGTGCCGCAAATGGGAGCCATGCCCCTTTCCATGATAAAAAAAGGCGTGGTGGCCACACTGACCGCCTTGCAGCCCCTGTATATGGGCGGACAGATTCTGAATGCCAACAAGATGGCCAAACTCCAGCGCGAAGTGCGCCAACTCCAGTTTGAGATGACAGAGAAGGACATTACCCAGAACGTACAGGACTACTACTGGAAACTTGTCTCAATGAGAGGACAGATTGCCACACTCGATGCGGCCGACAAGCAACTGGAGGAGGTGTGCAAGCTTACTACGCAATATGTGGATGCCGGTGTAACCACACGAAACGACCTCTTGCGGGTACAGTTAAAAAGGCAGGAGACAGCAAGCCAAAAGCTCACGCTAAACAACGGCATAGAGGTGGTGCGCCTGCTGTTGGCACAACTTTGCGGAGCAGACATGAACACCTTTGACATTGAAGAATGCAACATTCTGGCCCCCCTTGCCCCGGAAACCTACTTCACGGACACGCACGTTGCGCTTGGAAACCGCGAAGAGGTGGAACTGACGGAAAAGAGCGTGAGCCTTAATGCCCTGCAAGTAAAGATGGAACGCGGTAAGAACCTTCCTACCGTGGCCGTGGGTGCAGCCGGCCTCTATTATAACATGATGGAGAGCAACCAAGGCAATCTGGTAGGCCTTGCTACCGTATCCGTACCCATCAGCGGCTGGTGGAGCGGAAGCCACAAAATACGCAAGGCCAAGGTAGCGCTGGAGCAGAGCAGAAACAACGTGCGCGATACAAAGGAGAAGCTGGCCATAGAAATCATTACGGCATGGAACGCGCTACAGGAAGCGTACGCACAGATTGAGATTGCACGCAGAAGCGTGGAACAGGCCGATGAGAACCTGCGTCTTAGCCGCGACCAATACAATGCCGGAACAATGGACATGACGGAACTGCTCGATGCCGTAACCCTCTTTACACAAAGCCATGGCACTCTGACATCAGCCTGTGCCGACTACCAGGGGAAAATAGCCGACTATCTGCGAAAGACCAAATAAACGGCCTTTCCCCCAAAAAAGAAGACTGGAACTCATATAGGTACCAGATAATCTGGAACTCCTAGAAAATCCAGAAAAAAACACTAAATCTCCTTCAGAGCCTCAATCAGCTTGTCCGTATTTTCCGGCAACGTTCCCCAGCTTGTGCAGATGCGTACCGTGGTATGGGCGTTGTCGGGCTTTCCCCAAACGGAGAAAAGGAAATCAGGCGAAAGTTTTGCCAGATCCTTGTCCGGAAGGGTAAAGAACAACTGGTTGGTGGGGCTGGGAACCACCTCGGGATACCCCTTTTCCAACAGCACTTGACGGATGCGGATTGCTTCGTTTACCGCATGGCGTGCCAATCTCATGTACAGATTGTCCGTCATGAGCGTCTCGAACTGAATGCCAAGCAGTCTGCCCTTGGCCAGCATGCCTCCTCCCTGTTTTATGCAGTAACGGAAATTCTTGGCCAGGGACTGGTTGGCAAACACAACGGCCTCGCCAAACAAAGCGCCCTGTTTGGTGCCGCCTATGTAGAACACATCGGCCAGACGAGCCAAAAGGGGTAGCGTGATGTCCGATGCAGGAGAAGCCAGACCGTAACCCAACCGGGCACCATCCACAAAAAGGGGCAGCCCGTGCTCCACGCACACATCATGTATCTCCTCCAATTCCATCAGACTGTACAGGGTGCCGAATTCGGTGGAATAGCTGATATACACCATTCCGGGCTGTACCGTATGCTCGGGACCGTCTTCGGCATAATGCGCCTTCACACAATCATCTATCTGCTGTGCCGTAATCTTTCCGTTAATGGCAGGCAAGGCAAGAACCTTGTGCCCGCCGTGTTCTATGGCTCCGGTCTCATGAACGGCAATATGCCCTGTTTCGGCGGCAATAACCCCCTGGTACGGGCGCAGAATACTGCTTATGACCGTGGCATTGGCCTGTGTGCCGCCCACCAGAAAATGTACGTCGGCATGGGGAGCCTTACAGGCTTCGCAGATTAGCCGGCGCGCGTTCTCGCAATGCGGGTCTTCGCCATAGCCCACGTTCTGTTCCATGTTGGTTTGCGCAAGCGCACTCAGAATCTCTGGAGCGCAGCCTTCATTATAGTCACACTGAAATTGAATTTTCATACCAAATTGTCAATCTTTTTGTCTTAAAACTGCCTGCAAATATACGACAAAAAGTATGAAAACCGTACAAAAACGTGTGTTATACACAAAAAAACGGTCCGAACAGGGCTAAAAAAGCCAATAAAACACTAACTTTGCTTAGATTTAATACGTACGGAAACACAAAAGAACAACCCTAAATACTATAAATTATAATGAAAAAACTATTCTTACTCCCCCTCATTGCAATGGTCATTTGCATTGCATCCTGCACCTCCGAACCTAAACCCGTAGCACAGCACGTCATCCTGATCGGGCTGGACGGATGGGGTTCTTACAGCGTTGAAAAAGCTGATATGCCCAACGTAAAGGCACTTATGCAGCAGGGCTGTCATACACTGCAGAAACGCGCCGTACTGCCCTCTTCAAGCGCAGTAAACTGGGCCAGCATGTTCATGGGCGCCTGCCCCGAACTTCACGGCTATACCGAATGGGGCTCAAAGACACCCGAAATTCCATCGCGCATAAAGGGCAAAAACGACATTTTCCCCACCATCTTTCAGTTGCTAAGACAGGCTCAGCCCACAGCGGAAATAGGCTGTCTGTACGAATGGGACGGCATAAAATACCTCGTGGACACCCTTTCTACAAGCCATTATGCGCAGACTCCGGAAGGGAAAAACTATACCGACGAGCTGAAAAACATGGCCTGCGCCTACATAAAGGACAAGAAACCCGCGCTTGCGGCCATAATTTTTGACAATCCAGACCACGTTGGGCATGCAATCGGGCACGACACACCGGAGTATTACGCCAATCTGAAGGAACTTGACGGCTACATAGGCGAGATTGTTCAGGCCGCAAAGGAGGCAGGAATCTACGAAAACACCATCTTCATCGTTACTTCTGACCACGGCGGCATTAATAAAGGACACGGCGGGAAGAATCTGGAAGAACTGGAAACCCCGTTTGTCATTGCCGGAAAGGGCATAAAGAAGGGAGTAGCCATAGAACAAAGCATGATGCAGTTCGACTGCGCATCCACTATAGCCCGTATTTTCGCATTGGACCAGCCCCAAGTATGGATTGGGCGTCCCATGATGGAAATATTTGAATGAGAAAAGAGCTGACAGAGAGGGCGTTTCAGAATTCTACAAGGTAAGATTTTTACTTGCAATTCTGTCATTTCCCCCATCAACACAAGCCGTTTTTAAGCTTCAAACAATAGATTCTTGACCTGAATTTAGCTTAAAAACGGCTTTGTTGTGGCTATAAAAAGTACGTTTTGCGCAGCGTTTTCTGCACCACAGCGGGCTAAAACATGCGTTTTGTAGGCTATTTTTTGTCAGAAAGAGGGCAAAAAATCAACGGGGAGAGGGGTAGAATGGTTACCGCTATGGAGGCATAAATGTGTCGTAGAACTACCCCATTTGGCTATTTGGGGTGTCCCAAAGGGCAATATGGGGTAACCCAAAAGGATTTTTGGGTGGCATACACGGTGGTTCAGTCCATCAAAAACCGGGTATCGCAGTGAATTTATTGGTATATGGGGGTCTGGGGCCTATATACACGCCCAAAATTGTAAAAATCTTTACACCCCTCCAGACGCATGGCAAGGAAAAAATTACGGCATGGCGTAGCAGGAAATTTTCTCTCGCCACGAAAAAAAGACAGGGCAATCTTTGACAAATAAATGCGTTCCAATAAAATTTTACAAAATAAGCGAAAATAAAGCCGTACCCTTGCAGTGGTATTCGAGCCTCCTTTAAATCTCATCCTCTATGGGGAGAATTGGCTAATCGGCCGACGCCAGGAAGGGGGCGGATTCCAAAAGCGCGCTTAACGAGAGAGAAAAAATCAAGACACGGCAAAGACCAACCACAACACTGCACAACAAAAAGGGGCAGACACAAAAGCCCGCCCCTGAAACAACTGAATACACACCTAAAAAGCCGTCAGGACAGATTCTGCATACGGGCAATATACTTGCCAATAATATCAAACTCGATGTTCACAACCGTTCCAACCTGAATATGCTTGAAGTTGGTGTGTTCAAAGGTATAGGGAATGATGCACACCTGGAAAGTGTCCTTTGTGGGACGGCATACGGTAAGGCTTACGCCATTTACGGTAACACTGCCCTTGTCAACGGTAAAATAGCCGTGTGCCACGTCAGTGGGCTCCACTTCATAGCGGAAGTTAAACTGAAAACTCCCCTCCTGGTCCTGCACGTCGGTGCAGATGGCCGTGCGATCCACATGTCCTTGCACAATATGACCGTCCAGACGCCCGTTCATGAGCATGGAACGCTCCACGTTAACCTCGTCGCCCACCTTCAGGTAGCGCAGGTTGGTACAGTCAAGGGTCTCACGCATGGCTGTGACGGTATAGGCATTGTCTTTGATGCAAACCACAGTCAGACACACTCCGTTGTGCGCCACGCTCTGATCAATGGAAAGTTCGTCCACAAAGGAGCAGGTCAGGGTAAAATGAACATTGTCCTGATCATGCACGATGCCCAAGACGCGGGCTTTATCTTCTACAATTCCGGAAAACATAACACGTAAATTCATTAAAGTTAATGCACAAAGATACACGAAAAAACGATGCGGACAAAAAGAAGTAGGCATAAAAAAATACTAACTTGACAAAATTAAACCAAATGAATTTGCCCGAGTCAATAAAATCGTGTAATTTTGAACATAAATTGTATATACAAACCATAATAATTCAATGAAGAAAGCGCTTTTACTGCTACTTTTTAGCCCACTCTATCAGGGCGCGGCCAGCGCACAGGAAACATGGAGCCTGCAGGACTGCATAAACCATGCCCTTACGCACAACATACAGATTCGGAAGAATCAGATAAACGAGAAGGAAGGCGAGGTGAACCTGTGGCTCAACCGTGGCGCGCTGCTGCCCAGCTTGCGCGTGAACACCAGCCAGAGCATGGGATACAGACCCTTTGAGGAAAACACCGCCATTGTACAGAACGGACAGGTTACGAACACCAGCAACAAGGTTACCTACCAAGGTTCGTACGGCGTCAACGCCTCGTGGACGGTATGGAACGGCGGCATCAACCAGAAGAATATCGAGGCGCAAAAGCTGCAAAACGAGATTGCCGCGCTGAACACCGAACAGAGCGAGATGAGCATCCAAGAGCAGATTGCCCAGCTATATGTGCAAATTCTCTATACGCAGGAAGCCATCAAGGTTAACGAAAAGATGCAGGAAACCGCCGAGAGCCAGTACAAGCGAGGGCTGGAGATGGTGGAACAGGGACTGATGGCCAAGGCCGACGCCCTGCAACTTGAGTCGCAACTGAGCAGCGCAAAGTATGACGTAGTTAACAGCAAGACACAGATTGCAAACTACAAACGCCAGCTGAAGGCCCTGCTGGAACTGGGTATTGACCAGAACTTCAACGTGGCAGCGCAAATACCCACGGACGAAAGCGTGATGGCCATGATACCTAACGCTATGGAAGCCTATGAGAAGGCTCTGGCCTCGCGACCGGAAATACGAAGTGCAGAATTGGGCATAGAGGCCGCCAACCTGAGCCTCGACATTGCCAAGCGCGGCTTTCTGCCCACGCTAAGCATGAGCGCCAGTCTGGGCGACAGCCACTACAGCGCCAGCAAGAAAAGCACAAGGGCGCAGATGAAGACCAACCTGAACATGAGTGCCGGCGTTACACTGAGCGTGCCCGTGTTTGACAACCGCCGCAACCAGAGCAACGTAAAACAGGCCAAACTGCAGAAGGCAACCAGCCAACTGGACCTTCAGGACAAGAAGAACACGCTGAGCAGCACCATTGAACAATACTGGCTGAACGCCAACAACAACCAGCAGAACTATCTGGCGGCCAAAGACCGCGTAAAAAGCCAGCAGGCAAGTTATGAACTGCTGAACGAACAGTTCCAGAACGGGCTTAAGAACGTAGTGGACGTACTGCAGGGAAGAGACAATCTTATCAGTGCCGAGCAGGATATGCTCCAAAGCAAGTATCTGACACTGCTCAACATCCAGCTTCTTAAATTCTATACCGGAGAACCCATCAGACTATAACACCTATTGAAAACCCTTTATCCATATAAACAAAGATGAAAAAGACCCACATAATGCATCTGTCAGCCCTCGTGCTTGCCACGGCCGTATGGAGCGGATGCGAGAAAAAGAGCGAATTCACCTACAAGACCACTGAAATTGTAAAACAGGACATCACCACCAGCGTAACCGCCACCGGAACCATCGAGCCGGTTACGAGTGTGACCGTGGGAACCCAGGTGAGCGGTATTGTAAGCAAGCTGTATGTGGACTACAACAGCGTAGTGAAGGCAGGGGACGTAATAGCCGAACTGGACCGCACAAACCTGATAAGCGAGCTGAGCAGCGCCAAGGCCAGCCTAAACAGCGCCCAGAGCGAACTGGACTACCAGAAAGCCAACTACGAGCGCTACAAGACACTCTACGACAAGGGGTTAATCAGCGCTAACGAATATGAGCAGGCAAGACTGTCCTACATCAAGTCGCAGCAGACGGTTACCAACCACAAGGAAAACGTAAAGAAGGCACAGACCAACCTGGGCTACGCCACCATCACCAGCCCCATAGACGGCATTGTACTGAGCAAGGAGGTGGAAGAGGGACAGACCGTGGCCAGTAGCTTCAACACCCCCACCCTTTTCACCATAGCCAAGGACCTTACTGACATGCGCGTTATCGCCAACGTGGACGAGGCCGACATAGGCGAGGTAAAGGAAGGCCAGCGAGTAGCCTTTACCGTGGACGCATTCCCCGACGATACGTTTGAAGGATGCGTGAGCCAAGTACGCCAGGAAGCCACCACAGAGAGCAATGTGGTTACCTACGAGGTGGTTATCAGCGCACCCAACGAAGACCTGAAACTAAAGCCCGGACTGACGGCAAACGTAAACATCTTCACACTGGAAATGAAGGGCATACTGACCGTACCCAACAAAGCTCTGCGCTTTACGCCCAACCAGGCCATGCTCTCAGACGGAGAAACCATCCAGGATACGGAAGGAAAGCAAAAGCTATGGACAAAGGAAGGCAACGTACTGAAAGCCGTAGCCGTGGAAACCGGAATGACAAACGGCACCATCACACAGATCTGCAAGGGTGCCGACGCCGGCATGACGATCATTACAGAAATTGAATCCCTGCAACCCCAAGAGGAACAGAAGCAGATGAATTCCAACCCCTTCATGCCCAAACCCCGCAACAGGAACGCAGACAAGAACAAGAAGAAATAAACGCCATGCAGACAGATACAAAGCAGAAGGAAGCCAAAGTGGTCATTGAACTGCAAAACGTAAGACGCGAGTTCCGCGTAGGCAGTGAGGTGGTCAAGGCTTTGCGCGGAGTCAGCTTCAAAATTCACGAAGGCGAGTTCGTTACCATCATGGGAACGTCGGGTTCTGGAAAAAGTACCCTACTGAACCAGTTGGGTTGTCTGGACACCCCTACAAGCGGAGAATACATCCTGGACGGAACCCCCGTACGAAAGATGAGACGCAGCGAACGTGCCGTACTGCGCAACCGCAAGATCGGCTTCATTTTCCAGAACTACAACCTTCTGGCCAAGACTACGGCAGTGGAGAACGTGGAGCTTCCGCTAATGTACAACAAGCAATATTCCGCCAAAGAACGCAGGGAAGCGGCCGTAAAGGCGTTGCAGGCCGTGGGACTGGGCGACCGTCTGGACCACAAGAGCAACCAAATGTCCGGCGGACAGATGCAACGAGTGGCCATTGCAAGGGCATTGGTGAACAATCCGGCCGTAATCCTGGCTGACGAAGCCACGGGAAATCTGGACACACGCACGTCCTTTGAAATTCTTTGCCTCTTTCAGGAGTTGCACCGTCAGGGAAGGACCATCATCTTTGTAACGCACAACCCCGAAATTGCGCAATACAGCAGCCGCAACATCATGCTTCGCGACGGAAAAATAAGAGAGGACGTACTGAACGAGAACATCCTTGATGCCGCAGAAGCGCTGGCCAGCCTGCCCAAACAGCAAGACGACTAATTCATCATCCTAAAAAAGCAAGAAAAGTGAGTATCATAAACCTACTGAAGGTGGCCATTACCGCCATCATGAGCAATAAATTCCGCTCTTTCCTGAGCATGCTGGGCATCATCATCGGTGTGGCTGCCGTAATCATAATGATGGCCATTGGACAAGGTTCCAAGGAAAGCGTGCGTGCCGAACTTAGCAAAATGGGCACCAACCTGCTGACCATCAGACCGGGAGCAAGAATGAGAGGCGGTGTGCGCCAAGACCCCAGCGCCATGCAGACACTGAAGATGGCAGACTACGAAAGCCTGCGGAACGAGGGCACGCTCATTACCAATGTCAGCCCCGAAGTAAGCTCCGGAGGCCAAGCCATTTATGGTGCCAAGAACACAAACACAACCATCTATGGCGGAAGTCCGGAATACATGGACATAAAACTGTGGAAGCTGAAGGAGGGCGTAGGCTTTACGGAAGAAGACGTAAAGAAAAGCGCCAAGGTATGCATAGTAGGCACCTCTGTGGTGGAAGAGTTGTTCGGGAGCAAGGACTTTGACGCCGTAGGCAAGACCATCCGCTTCAAGAGCATACCCTTCCGCATCATAGGCATCCTCAAGAGCAAAGGCTATAACAACTGGGGTATGGACCAGGACAACGTAATCATTGCCCCCTACTCCACCGTAATGAAACGCATAGCAGCCCAAACATATTTTAACAGCATCATTGTCAGCGCCCTGAGCGAGGAACTGAGCGAAAAGGCCATTGACGAGCTGACTGAGATACTCAGACGCAACCACAAAATCAAGGACGAAGCAGAGGACGACTTTACCATCCGCTCGCAACAGGAAATGATGGAAACCATGGGCAGCACCATGGATACGATAACCGTAATTCTGGTAGTGGCCGCAGCCTTCTCCCTTCTTGTGGCAGGAATCGGCATCATGAACATCATGCTGGTGAGCGTTACGGAACGAACCAAGGAAATAGGACTCCGTATGAGCGTTGGAGCCCGTGGCATTGACATTATGAGCCAGTTCCTGATAGAGAGCATCATGATAAGCCTTACAGGGGCCTTCCTGGGAATTGGGCTGGGCTACGGCGGAAGCTGGCTGGCAAGTAACGTGTTCATGCTGCCCAGCAGCGTTCCATTCTGGAGCGTGGGACTCAGCTTCTGCGTGTGCGCCTTTATCGGCATCTTCTTCGGATACGTACCCGCAAGAAAGGCTGCGCTGATGGACCCCATAGAAGCCATCCGATACGAATAATCCGAAACGGACAAGCCATATCAGGCGGCAGAAACGACAAGTTTGGACACAATAAGCATAATTTTCGGCCCCGACAGGCAAAAAATTCAAAAAAAATGCGTAAGTTTGTACAACAAAACAATTACAATATAAAAAATAGAATGAAAAAAATTATCTTATTCCTGTTTTTATGCCTCACGACAACGTTCGTGGCAAGTGCAGAGGACAACAAATATTTGGCCGGTGCGGTACCCGAAGTAAATGGCATAGTAACCTTTGAAAAATCATTCAAGGTAAAGGGCAAGACAGACCAGCAGATTTACAGCACCATGCTGGATTATGTGAAGAACGAACTTGTAGGGAAAGCGATAGACGACCTGCGCACCCGCATCATTAGCGAAGAAAGCACGGATGGTTCTATCAGCGCACGCATCGAAGAATACCTCCTCTTCAAGAAAAAGCCATTGTATCTTGACCGTACCCGTCTGCGCTACCAGATTACAATAACCACCGGAAACGCTGGCGTAAAAATGGTTATCAACCAGATTTCCTACTATTACCAGGAAGACATGGAGGGCAAAAACGGCGTAACATACAAGGCCGAAGAGTGGATTACGGACAAGGAGGCCATCAACAAGGCCGGAACAAAACTTTATCCGCGTAGCGGAAAGTTCCGCAGAAAGACCATTGACCGTATGGAACAAATCTTTGAAGGCGCAATGGACGCATTCGAGGACAAGCCCGAACCGCAACCCGTGCAAAAGAAGAAGCGTTCGAACGTGGAAGAATAATTGAAAGTATTGAAGCATATATTAAAGAAACATGAATCAAACACCCTGCAACCCTTATAAAAAATAAGGTTGCAGGGTATTGACAATTTATAAACAAATGTCTAATGGAAGGCAAAAATGTTGGCCACAAGACTTTTTGCGAGGAAATGAAGGCGCTGATGAACGAGGGGAAATCTGAAGAGGCCGTTCAACGAATCGCAAAGGAACTGGGGAAAGAGCCTGACAACGACGCATTACACTACCTCATCGGAAATGCGTACCGCAAGCTCAACAACTGGCAAAAGGCCCTTGAACATTATGCCGAAGCAGTTTCGCTCAACCCAGACAGTCCGGCAAGGCAGGCAAAGAATATGCTTACGGACATACTGGAATACAGATGCAAGGACTTGCTGAATCCATAACATAAACATACTCTATTTCAGACATGAACAGAATAGCAGGCATCATTGTTGTAGATACAGAAAGATGCAAGGGCTGCGGCCTTTGTGTGGAGGCATGCCCCAAAAAGATTGTACGACTGACAGAAAAGTCTGTCAACAAAAAGGGATACCCCTACGCCATACAGACCGAATCAGAACTATGTAACGGATGTACATCCTGCGGAATAGTATGTCCGGACGGCTGCATTACCGTATACAGGAAGAAATGGAAGGAGGAACAGGTATGACGCAAGAAAACAAGGAAGGAAAATACGTTCTGCTAAAAGGTAATGAAGCCATTGCCATGGCAGCTATACGAATTGGTTGCGACGGATATTTCGGCTACCCCATTACCCCACAAAGTGAAATTCTTGAAACCTTGTGTCTTGAGAAACCTTGGGAGACAACCGGGATGGTGGTACTACAAGCCGAAAGCGAATTGGCCAGTATCAACATGGTCTATGCGGGCGGAGCTACAGGAAAGCGCGTAATGACATCTTCAAGCAGTCCGGGCGTAGCACTCATGCAGGAAGGTATCACCTATATGGCGGGTGCCGAGATTCCGGGAGTAATCGTAAACGTCCAGCGCGGCGGCCCCGGATTGGGAACCATACAGCCCAGCCAGTCAGACTATAACCAAAGTACACGCGGAGGAGGAAACGGCGACTATGAAGTAATTGTACTTGCCCCAGCAAGTGTGCAGGAAATGGCCGACTTCGTGGAAACGGCATTTGACCTTGCATTCAAGTACCGCAATCCGGTTATCATACTTAGCGACGGTATCATCGGACAAATGATGGAAAAAGTAATGCTCCCCCCGTTTAAAGCCAGAAAGACCGCAGAAGAGATTGCCACGCTTTACCCCTGGGCTGCTACAGGCCGGGACTTGAAGAGAAAGAACAACATATTCACCTCGCTCGACCTTGACCAGGAACGCCACGAAAGGCACAACATCCATCTGCAAAAAAAGTATGCCGAAATAAAGGAAAACGAAGTACTCTACGAGGAAATAATGACAGAAGACGCGGAATACATTGTGATAGCATTTGGCAGTGCAGCCCGTATCGCACAAAAAAGCATAGAGGATTTCCGCAAGGAAGGTATCAAGGTGGGACTGTTCCGTCCAATCACCTTGTGGCCCTTCCCCACCAAACAGATAGCAAGACTTGCCGAGAAAACAAAAGGCATGCTCAGCATGGAGATAAACGCAGGACAGATGGTGCAGGATATCCGCCTTGCTGTGGAAGGGAAAACTCCCGTTTACCACTATGGAAGAATGGGCGGCATGGTGCCTACTCCCGAAGAAATCTCTGATGCAATAAAGAATTTACTAATTAAAGAATAAGAATCTACATTCGATATGACCGAGGTAAGCGAACAGCTCAGGAAACAGGAAGAGGAAATTATGCGGATACGCAACAAACGCAACCGCAAATTTGACACACAAAGTTTAAGGAAAAAGCTCAACATAGCCTTTCTCATCATTGCGGCGATTGGATGTGTCCTCTATTTTGCCATGCCCCATAACCATATTCCGGGAATGGCCGTAATTGCCGTATCAATGGTTATCAAGACCGTCGAACTGTTCCTGCGTTTCATGCTATAATAAATATAGAATTTATACAGACAAGATGACAAAAGAAAACATCATAAATCCGCAAAACCTGGTGTACAAGAAACCGTCGCTGATGAACAACACCCCCATGCACTATTGCCCGGGATGCAGTCATGGCATGGTTCACAAGCTGGTGGCAGAAATCATCGAAGAAATGGAAATGACAGATAATACTATCGGCATCTGCCCTGTAGGTTGTGCGGTATTTGCCTATAACTATCTGGATATTGACTGGATTGAAGCCGCCCACGGAAGAGCGCCGGCCTGCGCAACAGCGGTAAAGCGCCTGTGGCCGGACCACCTTGTTTTCACCTATCAGGGAGACGGCGACTTTGCCTGTATCGGAACCGCTGAAAGCATCCACGCAATGAACCGTGGAGAAAACATAGCCATCATCTTCATCAACAACGCCATATACGGCATGACCGGAGGACAAATGGCCCCCACCACACTCATGGGGATGAAGACGGCAACCTGCCCCTACGGACGGCAGGCCGACCTTCACGGCTACCCGTTGAAGATGACAGAACTGGCGGCCAATCTGGAAGGCACTTGCTATATAACACGCCAAAGCGTACATAACGTTGCGGCAATCAACCGCACAAAAAAAGCTATACGCAAGGCGTTTGAAAACAGTCTGACCGGAAAAGGCACGTCGCTCGTTGAGGTTGTAAGCACCTGTAATGCAGGTTGGAAACTTACTCCAGTACAGGCTAACAAGTGGATGGAAGAAAACATGTTTCCCTATTATCCGCTGGGCGACATAAAAGACACTACAAAGGAATAATAATGAAAAAAGAAATAATTATAGCCGGATTTGGCGGTCAGGGAGTGTTGTCTATGGGAAAGATTTTTGCCCAAAGCGCCCTGATGGAAGACTTTGAAGTTACATGGTTTCCAGCATACGGTCCCGAACAACGAGGCGGTACTGCCAATGTTACGGTAATTGTCAGTGACGAGCGCATCTCCTCGCCCATTATCAGCCAATTCGACGTGGCCATCATTCTGAACCAACCTTCATTGGAACGTTTTGAAAGCGCAATCAAACCAGGGGGCATCCTCATTTATGACGGCTACGGCATCAATACGCCTCCCGAGAGAAAAGACATCAGCATCTACCGCATAGACGCAATGGATACCGCCGCCACCATGGACAATGTAAAGAGTTTCAACATGATTGTCTTAGGCGGATTGCTGAAAGTGTTACCCATTGTAAAACTTGAAAATATCATTCAGGCACTTAGGGAAACACTGCCCTCACGCCATCACCATTTGATTCCCATGAACGAGGAAGCCCTGCGCAAAGGCATGGAAATCATTTGTCCGGTGCACACATTATAATAATATTAATATATACAGAAAAGTAACAATAATCTTATATGCCCAGGCTGATTCTTCTGATTCTGATTCTGATTGCAGGTACCGTCCGCACACAAGCACAAACGCCAATGCAGCGCATCCAGGCTGATGGCAATACCGGAAACAACAACATGCTCAATCAAGGCGGACACTATGAAAACGGTTCAAACGGCCATCTAACTTGGGGACGCGATAGCACAGCACGTAAAAAAGGGAAAGAGATACCTATCGGACAGTTCCAATGGCGGATTGACGAAAGACTGGGTACGGTAATCGAAGCCGAAAACAACGATACCGTTGTCCATAACTTCCAGAACTTCAACCTTACCGATGGCTATACTGGCCAATACACCATATTGGGCAACCTGGGTTCGCCACGTATCAACCGTATCTTTCTCAACCGCGAAGAACAGGAGAACTTTATTTTCGTACAACCTTTCAGCCATTTCCGCAACAGCCTTAGCGACTTCAGGTTCACCAACACCAAGAGCCCCATCACCAACCTAGCCTATCACAAACTGGGCAGCAACCAGAAGGGAGAGGACCGGGTAAGGGCATATTTCGCCACTAATATAAACAAACTTTCCGGTATAGGCTTCAAACTGGACTATCTATACGGAAGAGGATATTACAACAGCCAACAGAACAGCATGTTCGGTGCCACGGTTTATGGTTACCACCGCGGCGAACGCTACAATATGCACGCCTATTTTAACGCCAATCACATGAAAATGGCAGAGAACGGCGGTATAGAGAACGATGCCTACATAGAAGACCCTCAAAGTTTCCAAAGCAGTTACAGTTCAAGCGACATCCCGGTTATGCTGGATGCGACATGGAACAGGAACGACGAGCAAACTTACTATATTACAAACCGTTATCACCTTGGATTTAACCGTGATATTCCCGTACCGGATTCTCTTAAGCCCAAGCCCCCCACGGAAAAAGAGTTGTTATTGAACCTTTCTGACAGTATCAGGAATATCCTTAACAACGATAGCGTGGCACGCATGGCTGCTGTGGATTCGCTCATGAAAGACTGGCAAAACTCCATTGTAACACCCCAGGAATTTGTTCCCGTCACAAGCCTCATCCATACGCTTGACGTACGCAGGCTCGAACACGAATATATCGGCCGGAGCGATACCCGCAAATTCTACACAAACCATTTTTACGGCAATCCCTTGGATGTCAGGGACGAGACCAAAGGGCTCAGCGTACGCAATACGCTTGGCATATCCCAATGTGAAGGATTCAGCAAATGGGCGCAAATGGGACTTACTGCCTTTGCCAGCCATACGTTCCGCTCGTATACGCTGCCCGAACTGGCTGGACCGGACTCCACCACAATGAAGAAGTGGAAGGAGAACGACATAACCGTGGGCGGTGAACTTTCACGCGCAAAAGGCAAACTTATTAACTATAATGTAAACGGCGAGTTCTGGCTCATTGGCGAATATGCCGGCGACTTCAAAGTGGACGGCAACGTAAAGCTGAACATCAAGACAAAGAAACAGGACTCAATCAAGGTAAGACAAGATTCCATCCAAGTAGACCTATTTGGTAATATACACCACAGAAAACCCGGTTTCTACATGCGCCACTACCATTCGCAATTTACATGGTGGGACAATACAAACCTCGACCGTGAACTGCGTACAAGAATACAGGGCCGGATTTCCTATTCCCGCACAAAGACAGCGCTTACCGTTGGATTGGAGAACGTAACAAACTACACCCACTTTGCCATGGATAACACCCTTTCGGGTACAGATTCCACAAGCACAAATCCTAACGACTACAGCCGTAATGTATGTGTGCGCCAATATGGAAAAAATGTGCAGGTTTTCAGCGCCATGCTGGAACAGAACTTCAAGTTGGGTCCTGTTCATTGGGACAATGAGGTAACCTACCAGAAGTCTTCAAACCAAAGAGTGCTCCCCCTTCCGCAACTCAATGTCTATACCAACCTTTATCTACTTTTCCGTGTAGCTAAGGTGCTGCGCGTTCAGTTGGGTGGCGACATGCGCTATTACACATCATATTATGCACCGGACTATTCGCCCTCCATCGGCCAGTTTGCCACTCAGGACGAATCGTTCTCACGCATAAAGATAGGCAATTATCCTATCATCAATGTCTATGCCAACCTTCACCTGAAGAACTGCCGCATCTATGTGGGCGTTAACCATGTCAATGCCGGTTCGGGACACGCCTTCTGGGCACCCCACTATGCCATCAACCCGCTTACGTTCCGGTTCGGTCTAAGCTGGAATTTCTTCAATTGATCTGCGGCTTCCATCGCTTGCAGTAATGCTGCCCCAAAGCAGATATTCTGCATGCGATAAAATAATTTGAAGATAAAAAGCCACTAAGTTGAGAATAATTGCAGAGACAAATAGCAGCGGCCAGAAAAACCAGGGTACGTTAGCTATGTCGCCAACAGCCTGCGCTTCAGACATCTGTCCAATTACCAACATTTGGATAATCAACGGCAGAGCCGCAAGGGCAAGAACAAAAAAACAAACAGCCCCTATTACCACATAAAAGAAAAACAGTCTCAGGCACTCTCTCAGCCCCAATGTGTAAGCAGAAAAACACGCCTTCACGCTTTTGTTTCCGTACATCAGTTCCATTCTTACCCACTGAAGCGGCAAAGTGGCCGCCAGCAATACCAGCCATGCTATCAGAACGCATGACATCACTACAACGCTACTTGTGAAAACACTCACAAAAGAAGATGCATAGATGATTACGGACACAAGAATAGTTATACCATAGTAAGGCAACAAGCGACAGAATATCTTCCACAAGTCCGGCCATTGCTGTCGTATGGACGTAACGGGTATAAAGCCCATTTCCGACCATTTTGGCATAAGCGCTGCAATGGCAGAGGGCAACAACATACCGAAGGGGAAATTCAGGATTAAGCTGGCAAGGAAAAGCTGCCACAGATTTTTCCATACTCGGCCCGCATTATCCGCACCTAAGGCGATACCTTGGTAAATACAGTTCAGATAAGAACGCTCTTTACAAACCTCAAAAGGCTCATTCTTTATAATTTTCATATTTCTTGATTCAATTAAACAATATATACGTTGCAAAGATACGATTTTTTAGCGTATCTTTGCATTCGGACACCTAAATTTTATACGGAAAATGGGAAACGAAAAAGAAATACGTTGGGGATTCATAGGTTGCGGTGAAGTAACAGAAAAGAAAAGTGGACCCGCATTCGGCAAAGTAGAGGGCAGCAAGGTTGTGGCCGTAATGAGCCGCAGCCATGACAAAGCCAGTTCCTATGCCCAGCGCCATCATATTAGCCGGTGGTATACCGATGCACAACAACTCATTGAAGACCCCGAGGTAAACGCCGTTTATATTGCCACCCCACCCTCTTCTCACGCCACATATGCCATCATGGCCATGAAGGCCGGCAAACCGGTTTATGTGGAAAAGCCGTTAGCCAGCAGCTATATAGACTGCCAACGCATAAATCGCGTGTGCGAACAAACCGGCGTTCCGTGCTTTATTGCATATTACAGACGTTATCTCCCCTATTTCCAGAAAGTAAAACAGCTTGTACTGGAAGGAGCCGTTGGCCGAGTGGTAAACGTGCAGATTCGGTTTGCCGTTCCGCCACGCGACCTGGACTATAACAGCACCAACCTACCCTGGCGCGTACAACGCGACATTGCCGGCGGAGGCTACTTCTACGACCTTGCACCTCACCAGATAGATCTTCTGCAGGACATCTTCGGCCCGATAGTATATGCCAAAGGCTATAGCACCAACCGCGGAGGACTTTACCAGACAGAAGATTCCGTAAGCGCCTCGTTCCAGTTCCACGACGGACTGCCAGGCAGCGGCTCATGGTGTTTTGTCTGCGACGAAAGTGCGCGTACAGACCGCATTGAAATCATTGGCGACAAAGGACAGATATGTTTCTCCGTATTTACTTACGAACCCATAGCGCTGCACAACAGCCAGGGACGAACGGAAATACACATAGACAATCCTGCCCATGTACAGATGCCCCTCATCGAGAATGTGGTACGCCATCTACAGGGGAAAACAGTCTGCACGGCCGACAACCTTAGCGCCACAAGCGTAAACTGGGTAATGGACCGCATTCTGGGCAAGATTTAACCCAAATCGGTCACTAGCGCGTAACAGTCTATTGACCTATTTGGGTCCAAGCGCTTCTTAATATTTGTCAGATGTATCCAGCTCTTCTCTGGTGAGCGATTGCTTGTCCATTTGCCGCCAAGCATAAGCTATATATGCCACTACAAACGGGATAATCAAGGAAACTACGGCCATGGTACGCAAGGTAAATTCGCTGGAACAACTGTTTGCCAGGGTTAGCGAGGACTGTATGTCTGCCGTGGAGGGATAATAGGCCGTATTGTTGTATCCGGCAATCATAAAGAGCGCCATTACCACAAAAACAGCTCCCGGCGCTGCCAGCCAGATACCTCTCCTGAACGTGGGCTTAAGCAGCGAGCCAGCCACACCTCCCACCACGAGCAGCACACCTAGCACGAACAAAGACAACACCATTGGCATTTGCAGCAGATTCTGCAAGTACTTTCCGCCCTGCATATATACCACGCCCTCTGTATCTACGGCAAATCCTTCCATTGTAAACAGTCTGTATACTACATAAAGGAAAGGAATAAGAAACAGGCCGAAACTGATTTTAAGCCATTTACGCAGGTCTGCAGCAAGTCTGTCATCCTCAATATGGTTAATCAGATATAATGCGCCCAGTACTATCGCCAGGCACATTACCGCCAGGCCGAATCCTACATTGAACATGCTTGCCACAGCCTCCAGGCCATGCCATTCTGTTGCCCATTTACTGATTGTCGGTGCGGCCACGTTTCCTACCGCTTCTTTTGCTACGACAAACTTTGAACCGCTGAAAAATGTGCCCACGGCAGTACCGATGAGCAATGGAGCCAGAAAACCGTTCAGCGCAAGGAACACTCTGAACCATGTACGGCCTATCAGATTGCCCGCCTTTGTCTGGAATTCATAGGACACAGCCTGAAAGACAAAGGTTATAAGGATAAGAATCCATACCCAATATGCTCCGCCGAAACTGGTACTGTAAAACAGCGGGAACGAGGCAAAGAAAGCCCCACCAAAAGTAACAAGGGTAGTAAACGTAAGTTCCCACTTACGTCCTGTGGAATTAACAATCAGTTCTTTTTCTCTTTCATCCTTTCCCGCCAGAAAGATGAGCGCATTTCCGCCTTGAACAAAAAGCAGAAAGACAAGCAGACCTCCCAAAAGAGAAATAAGAAACCACCAATATTGCTGAAGAAATTCGTAAGTAATCATTGCGCTTAATATTATTTGTGTTCAATTTCCGGACCTTTCTGTACAGCCTTTAGCATAATACGTATCTCTATAATTAGGAAGAGCGTAAAAATGGCTACAAAGATGAAGAACGTAGTCTGTACCGCCCCCACACTCACGCTCGATACGGCAGCATTTACCGGAAGCAATCCCTGTATGGTCCAGGGTTGGCGTCCGACTTCCGCCACAATCCATCCCGCCTGGCCGGCTATGTATATCAGCGGCATTGTCCATAAAGCGATGTGTTGCAGCCATCTCTTCTGGACCAATGTCTGCCTGCATTCAAACCATAATATTGCAGTCATCAGCAGCAGGAAGAATGCACCCAGCCCCACCATGGCACGAAACGCCCAATACACCAAACTTACCGGTGGAATCAGATCATTGCGCGACTGCAGATAGCCGTATCCAAAATATGGCATATTCTCCTGTAACACCTTTCGGGCGGAATCTGCCACGGATGGCGATTCATTCTTCATAGCCCGGTAAGTGGAGAAGGCATCAATGGCACGCTTTCCCCGGGCTATTTTATCTTCCGCCGAAGGCATAACCTTTCCGCTTTCGTCAGTATATCCGTCCAATATATCATTTATACCAGGCACAAAGCCGTCCAAATCATGCGTGGCCAGAACGGAAAGCATTCCGGGCACCTCAATACCAGGAACTATTGAGAATGGAGCACGCTTGCCGCCCTTTTCCAGCCCTTCCATGGCAGCCAGTTTCATGGGTTGGTATTCGGCAGTCTGTACGCCGCTTTTGTCGCCGCTGAACATTACCGCCATAGTTCCGGCTAAACCCACTATGGCAGCTACCCTTATACTCGAAAGAGCAAAGCGCGTCTCGCGCCGCTTTAGCAAATACCAGCAGCTTATGCCGATAACAAATACCGCACCAGTCATCCATCCGCTGAAAACGGAATGCATAAACTTTGATGATGCCACAGGATTCATCACAAGAGCCCAAAAGTCCACCATCTCATGCCTTACGGTATCCGGATTAAACTCCATGCCCACAGGATGCTGCATCCAGGCATTGGCTATCAGAATCCAAAGCGCAGATACAGATGCGCCAATACCGGTGAGCCAGGTAGAGAGCAAATGGAAACGCTTGCCAACCTTGTTCCAGCCGAAGAACATTACTGCAAAGAACGTGGCCTCCATAAAAAATGCGAATATGCCTTCGATGGCCAAAGGGGCACCAAATATATCACCCACAAACCACGAATAGTTGCTCCAGTTAGTTCCAAACTGGAACTCCAGTATAATACCGGTGGCAATGCCGACGGCAAAATTTATGGCAAATAACTTCATCCAGAACTTGGCCGTCTTTTGCCAGAACAGATCTCCCTTTATGACATATATGCTCTCCATTACAGCCATTATGATGGACAAGCCAAGCGTAAGGGGCACAAAAATCCAATGATAACAGGCCGTTAGCGCAAACTGAAGGCGCGACCAATCTACCAATCCACTTTCTATCATATCCATTACATTTTTACATCCAACTTATCTGACAGTTCCTCACCAACGTGCTCACTCTTCTCTTCCATGCTCATTCCCTCCAGAACAGGCTGGAAAAAAAACACTCGTAAGACAAGGAATAATATAATGACTTTTAGCAGAATAAGCCACCAAAGTTCTCTGCCCCAGGTCATATTCCTAAACCCGTCAATATAAAAACAATATATCTTTTTAAAGGTATTTTTCATGAATTAAACACCATTCGCCTTGTAAAAATACACAAAAATAGTCACAAACGCACATTATATTTTATTATTTTTAATATTGGTGACAGATTTTATGCTATGGATGTTTATTAAGGGAGGTACTATAGCAAATCCGTAAATACTTTCACTTTTGCAAATAATTCTCTTATTCTCATCCGTTTGGCTGATTTCCCTTTTTGATTAGGAGCATCTTTGGCATTAAAGCCAATGGCGTCTATGTCATAATGGCCGGCAAGAAAGACTGCCCGCTCATTATGGAATTTTTGTGAAATTACGGTAAACTCGGAATATCCATAAACGTCCTTGGCTCTTATAATGGAATCGTAAGTTCTTAATCCCTGCTTGTCTAATATAATCTTGTTGGACGGAATTCCCCTTTTTATCAGATGCCTTCTCATATTATCTATTACCAAGAGCCAGAACTAAGATTGATTATTTTACTTCCTTTCTTGAATGATAGTGAAAACATTCCATCATCTTCTTCACTTTCTCCTTTGGGCGCAGGTAGACCATTTCCCCACATAATGCTATAGTTATATTCATCATCACACTTGCTCCATTCGGAGTTACCAGTGCTGATTATGCTGTCTAAATAATGATAGGTCGATTCACTCAATTCTTCTTCCATTTCGAGGATTAGCTCATCGCTGTAATCCCCATTGAAACTCGATCCCCCTTTTTGGTAATCAATAATATCAACCTTTGGAAATGCCACACCTGTTATTCTCTCAATCGCTTCATTGTCTGCAAAGCGATATTTCCTTTGGTAATCGGAATATCCTTGCATCACTAACAAGGCTACGATTAGGTAAAGAATCAACATCAATGGAGAGATAAGCAATAGCAATATTCTGGTTTTCTTTCCTGTCATTTTCCACTTGCGGGCCAAATAGATGAAAAGAGGTGATATAGTCAACCAACTAAACAGCAAAGTCAACCAACATATTATTTTTACTAATCGTTCTTTCATATTGAATGTATTTTTTAAGGCTATAAAGTTAGTGACTATTTATGTAATATACAAGTTATAATTTTACGAAAGTTCTTGAGCATGTTATTTTGAATATTTCCTTATTGCTTTTTTCCCCTCCTTTGTTGAATAGTATGTATTCTCCATTGTCGTAAGTTGTTGACAAGTTCGGTCGTATTTTTCCAGCAAAATTTTATATGCAGCATCCTTTTGTGTCAAATCCTTTTGCGCTTCATCGAGTTTCGACTCCAAACGTCTATTTTTACTTGTTAAAGAACTGATTTCCGTTTTATAAAAAGCATTCTCTTGTTCCTTTGATTTATAGACTGTTTTTAAACGTTCATGCTCTATTTTTAACTTATCATGTTCATATTTAATATTTTCAAGTTCTTTCCTTGTAGACTCCTGTTTGATTGTTAAATCAGCATTTCGATTCTGAAGTTGCGTGTTTTTGTTAAGAATTTCATCTTTTTCTTCGATTAAATTGTCTTTCTCTACTTTCTGTCTTTCGATGGTTTCTTGTTTGTTCGCGATGTCCTCATTTTTTTCTTCTATAGTGTTAAAGAAAATAATAGAGCCAACAAATAATGCAATAAATAGGACAATGACAACACCCATTTGTTTCTTTTCCCTTTTGAGTATTCTTTGTTCCTTTTCTAGCTCTTTGACTTTCTTTTTATAATCTTCATTCTCTTTATTTAAGCTATACAGAGTAGAACGATAACCACTTAGTGCCAATGTGTCGTAATCTTGTTCTTTGTATATAAATGTGTAGCCATTCTTAACTGAAGTATTAATTATAGTTTGGCTGTTATCGTTTTCATTGAAAAGGTTGATATCACAATCTGTAGTTGAGAAATCTATATCTGGCAAACTTTTACATGTGGGAGATAATTTAGATATTTCCGTCATGCAGTTGACCACTGCATTTTCCACCTCTTCTGGCTTGTCTGTGAAATGAGAAATGGTTGCTTCTAAATCTCCTTTTTTATTCAAGTACAAAATGTCTCCCCTAACTGCAATATTTGCAATAATGTTTTCAAAGGCAGTAAATAGTTTCTTAGTTGTCGCCATATATTGTCCATTGATTTGAACACAAATACCAAACAAATGATTATCTGTGATTTGGCGGACATATCCATAATTCATGATGGCCTCACTTCGGTGGATTATAATTTGGGTCGGCGCATTTGCTTTGGATATAAACTCTTCAAAGATGTTTTTTGTATAGTCGTTAACAGAGGATGTTACACCATGTCCAAATTCCCCAAACAAATATATAGTACAATTCACTGTTACTTTACATTAAATGATATTACTTTTCTTGTGTTGTCTACCGTATAATCATACGCCACTTCATCAAGGACTTCGTTACCGAGAAGAAGAGGGGCTTTAATTTTGCTTGACACTGTAGCAGGTACGTTATAACAGTCAATGGAGTTCCCTTCGTTTGTTATAATGCTTACTTTTCGTAAATTAACGACCATATTCTCAACAATACTGCCATCTGCTATTTGTGATTGAGTTGTGCCCAAGAAATCTTGCTCTACTAACAATCCTTTTTCGAACAAATATCGTGCTTCTGAAAGTGATAATAAAGTACCAGAACATCCTGTGTCAAAAATCATGTCCCAACCAACTCCATTAACTTTGACATGTACAAATTTAACCCCTCCAACTTCTCTGTAAGGAACCTCCGCAAGTTCTTCGTTAGAAATATTTGTGTCTACATCTATGTAAACAGAATGCTTTTTCTTACTCTCGCAAGAAGAGAGTAAGAAAAAGCATTGTAGGATAAATGCAAAAACGAAAATATTATTCTTTCTCATTTTTCTTCAATTGTTGATAGTGTGTCTTCGTTATTGACAAGTGTATCAATATCAAGATTATTCTTCAGAGATGTTGGCGTCTCCCAATTTTCTATCGGATTGTCTATGCTATTTCCAAATTCAATTTTCTCATTTTGAGAAAAGCATAACGAGTAAACACAAAGTACTGATGTAGCTAATATGAGCACAAGTAATATTAATTTTGCGATTTGCCAGACTGATGTTTCCCAAAAACGAAAACTCTGCTCATTGTTTTTTTCATCCCCGTCAATAATAGATGCATTAACTTCGTTGCTATGAGAATTAACGTTTTTAGGAAAGGTAGCAAGTTGCCTCCCTGCAACTGCTGCCAACGTGTTTAACGGAGCCTTGATTTCCTTTACAATTTCAGAAAAGTTTCGAGTTTCTTTGTATTGCAGTAATTCTGCCTCCAATTTTTCAATCTTCCTGTTTTTTGATTGCAAACTTTTGTTGAGTTCTTGTTCTTTTGTTTTTAGAGCATTTACTTCCTTTATGGCTGCATCGTTTTTTTTGATGATGGTTTCTTTTTCCGAGACAACATCTTTTAGGCGACTTATCTCATAGTCTTTACTCTTTACTTCGCTTTGGAGTTTATCACACTCTACTCTCAAATTGTCTTTTTGTTTGTTGGCATCTTTCAACTCCGAATCTTTTTTCGCAATAGTGTCGTTACAGCGCTTCTCTGCATCCTTTAACGCTACATCTTTTTGCGCTACGGCATCATTACAGCGCTTCTCTGCGTCTTTCAGTCTCTTGGCTTCGTTAACCGAAGGGAAATACTTTGAAACCTCTATCTTGCCATATTTCAACAAAGCATCTTGTACATTCGTTTGTGTACAATCAAGTAAGAACGCCTTGATGGTCTTACCCTCATTGTTAAAAAACGAACTGCTAATTGTTGCAAAGTCTTTACCTGTTGCTGATAAATTGATAAGATTAATGACTTTTTTCTTTATTTCATTCAGTTCACGGTCAGTATCAATAAACTTGGCAATCTTGAATTTTACATTTTCTCCATTTTTGACCAAAATCGTGTCAAGAAGATTATTATACACGATCTCACACAAATGATAGGTATTTGCTATATCTTTATAATAAGCATCAAATCGGAGAGTGATACCAATATATGCTCCAGCTCTTCCATCTGAAGCCGTCACACCATTATATCTTAGAAAGTTGTAGTAGCAGTATGTTTTTCCTTCCACTTTTCTTGCCTCAACCATTAGATACTCTTTTTCGTCTTTCTGCACATAGAAAGTTGAGAAGTAATGGGAGTCATCATTGACTCCCCAAATGTCGTGTCCGTTAGGCACACCATGCAATATCAAGTCTACGGTCATGGTTGAACATCATTTAACCAGTTATACTCTTACGAATCTCATCCCAAAGAAGCTGAGGATAGTAGTCCGCTCCCTCTTGATAGTTGAAGACTACATTGCCACGGCTATCCATCTTTGTAGTTGGGGTGTAAGTTCCTGATTGGAAAGGAACAAATCCACAAAGATAATCCTTCCACAACTTGCTAATGGGATTCTGATTTCTGAACATCTCGAAAATTCCTGGATACAGATAGGTTATTTCAGCTCTTGCTTGAGGAATGTTAATCTGCCCTTTTTTTCTTGTGAAATTGGTTTTGTCAATCTTGTTGAAAATAAACAAGGTCTTATCCCTTACATCCATTCGTGTCGACAATTCGTTGATTCTTGTCACATAGTTAATACGGTCAACATCATTTCGCCAATCTGGCTCCACCATGATTGCCCACAGTTTTCTGTTGTTGCCATGAATTATGGTGTTGACATAACTTGGAAAAGGCTCGCTGGGTTTGTTCGGGTTGAACAAATGCTCGCCAGGTGATTCAAGAATTTGGCATAAACGCTTACCATCTTTTATCACTTCTACAAGCATAAAACTGATGTTGGCTGTGGAGTTAGCGGCATCAGGCGAGTTGATGATTCTGTTGAAATTCTCTGGTTTGCATATTTCTGCGTAGTTCTGATCATCACTTGGACGGAATGTTCTTACTGGTGAAATTGTATATCCTCTTTTATTAAGATATCTTGCAAGACGCACAAGAGTCATTGTCTTTCCACATGCAGGAGGCCCAAAAAGAATTATCAACGGAGCTTTCCCATCAGCGATGGTTACACGTATTTGATTCGGGTCGTTATATTCTACTTTTGACAAACCTTTGATTCTCTGATTGTCATCATTGTTTGTTGACTCGCCTTCTTCTAAATCAAGGATTGTATCTGCTGTTGATTCAGTTTGCTCTTCCAAAGGCAAGCCAAAAGTCAATTCGTTAGATTCTGACATAATAGTATATGTTTTAAGATGTTATTAATATTCTGATTTCTTAAATGCTATATCAAAGAAAACAAAAGCAGCCACATCTACCAAGATGGAGATGATTATCCAAAAGATAAAGCCACGGCCTGCGTATTCGCCTTTGATAAAATCCATCCAAGTGTCGATGACGGATAAAAGTCTGGTGGTTTTTGTTACCTGATTGTCTGCGGTATACGCCTCTTTGTCGGTGTCAGATTTAAACATAACCATATCAGAGTAATTCTTAACTGTAGAGTAAGCTCCTTTTAGTATTCCATTAGCGGTATTGATGGTTGCATCATCTTGTACACCGCTATTCCTCATTTCATTCAACCCAATAATTGCATTCTGGACTTTCTTAATGTCTTCTGAAGCATCTTTTTTCGCTTGGGCAATTTTCTTTTCATCTACATTTTGTAGATAAATGGCAGCTTTCCTCTTTTGTAATTGAGCATCAATTTTGTCTCTGTATGCATTGACCAAATTCGTCCGCTGTTGTTTGGTCGCAGTTGGTCCATCAATCTTAGTAATAGGAGCACATTTTAACAATTCTGATATTTCAACTAGAATTGCTTGAGCCTTGGGACCATCGCCATGGTCTGGGCCTTCTATTTCAAGTCTTAAATCTTCTAATTTCGCATGTACTTTGTTTTCCAAATCTGCACATTGTAATCGGATTTTCTCTTCAGCAAATGTGTTGTCTCTAATGTCATTCAAGTAACTCTCTGTATTCTTTAGGTCATCAAGAGTGACGTCTGTAATGCAGTTGCGATAAAAAAACGTGTGAGTGTTAGTTGGCATACTACATATCAGCCAGAATACCAAAAGAAGAATTAGACCACCAACCAAGTTCAACCCCCTCTTTTCCATGTAGATATTTTGATTAAGGCTATCTACAATCAATTTTGAACCAATGGATGCTATTACGAAGAAACCAATAGTTATTATCCATGCTAATACAAGCGGAAGAGCGGGTAATAATAGATGTAATGATTCTGCTGTTGCCCAACAACTGACTGCAGCAAATGCAATAAAACCGCAAACAGAAAAGATTTTTAGATACTTGTTTTGTCCCATATTTGTAACTATCACTTTATGCCAACCAATCCCCAGAAGAAAGCAGTTTATATATAAAAAATAAGGTGTGGGAACTATATTTGCCTTATCCTGATGTCAGGCTTCTCGCATTGCCTAGTAGAATGGATAAAACAATAGCCCACACCAAAGGATATGTATATAGCCAATTGTGGCTGTACAAACCAATGATGTGGTGCTACCGCTATCATCTTCATCCTACTTCAAACTTTGCGAGAATTTGACATCAGAAGATAATTTCAATAACACCTTTCCGTAAAAGTCCTTCTGCATTATCCACCGCTGTGGTGCAGAATTGATGCAAATTTAGCGAAAAGGTGTGAATGTGCAAAAGGAATGGAGCATTTTCTTTCTTTTTTCTGTGTTTGTGTGGTTTAAAACATCTTAATGGCTTACTACAAGGAATAAAATAAGATTCATATAAATGGTAATGAGTTATATTTATCCTTTTGGCGAGATTCGCGGAATAGGCGTGAGGAAAACCAATGAAACAAAGCGGATATTAGCCTTGGTATAGCACGTTTCAAGGACTATGCAACAAGGCTTAGTTAATACTTTTCTTAAACATAGTGCTTAAATTGTTGCAAGACAGTGCTATAAAAGTTTTTTCTCTGTGGCAAAGTTTTTATTTCAAAGTTTGGAACATGTATTTCAAACAATGAAATATATATTCCAAAGCATGAAACATATATTCCAAAGCTTGGAACAAACTTTTTATCGTTGACAAAAAACTTTTTCTGTTAATAGAAGAAACAGTTTCACTGGTATCTGACAAGAATTAGATAATAGTGGCTTTTCATGGGCGCTTTTACCTGATGACAATTTCTTCAACGGGCATTCCTTAGTGGGGCTGAAAGGATGGTTTTTGTGGTACATTGTCGCTATACCTTAGTATATGATGAGACTTGGATTTGGATTGTTAGAATGGGTTTATAACAATCAAAAATGTGGGATAATCGTACCAAATCTATGTTTTTTTGTGAGATTTGGTACGATTATCCAATGTTTTCTCGATTTTTTATCTTAACTTTGTTCTTGTAATACATACTTGCTATGGCGAATAAATTGATTGGAAGAGAAAAGGAATGCCTTGAATTGAAACGGTGTTTTAATTCAGACAGGTCGGAATTTGTGATAGTGTATGGCCGTCGTCGTGTTGGAAAAACATTCTTGGTAGACCAATACTTTTCTGGTCAGTATGATTTTTCCTTTGTGGGTGGCCACAAATTGACTCGACAAAGGCAGCTTCGTAATTTTGCCAAAGCTCTAAAAAAGTATTCTGGTAGTGAAAAGGAATATAAATTTGCAGATTGGTTTGAAGCATTTGATGTTCTAGAGGAATACTTGGAATCCTTGCCACATGAGCGAAAGAAGGTTGTCTTCATTGATGAAATGCCATGGATTGACACCATGAAATCAGATTTTGTTGATGCCCTCGAAAACTTTTGGAATAGTTGGGCTGCCAGGCGTGATGATATATTATTTATAGCAAGCGGTTCTGCAACATCATGGATGGTCGATAAGTTGATTGAAAATCAAGGAGGATTATATGCTCGTATTACAAGTAGTATTTATCTTCGTCCGTTTAATTTGTACGAAACAGAACTCTATTTGTTGAGTAAATCTTGCAAGTGGGACAGATACCAAATGCTCCAATGTTATATGATATTGGGCGGAATCCCTTTCTATCTCAGTTTGTTGGATGTAAGAAGTAGTTTGGTGCAAAACATAGACAGGCTTTTCTTTCAGAAGAATGGGGTCATGCAGATTGAATTTGAAGAATTGTACAATGCTTTGTTTGCCAATGCAGACCAGTATATTTCTGTTGTGAAAATGTTGACAGAACATCGTAACGGAATGACAAGGAAAGAACTGTCTGATGCCTTGAAACTTGAAGGCGGCAAACTTACCCGAGTCTTAAATAATTTGGAACGCTGCGATTTCATTGCCAAAAATCAGTTCTATGGTCATAAATCCAAGGATTGTATTTATCAGTTGGTCGATTTTTACACCTTATTTTATTATAAGTTTATAGCTAACAATATCGTCAAGGATGAGCAATGGTGGAGCCATAATTTTGAGTCGCGTAGCATCGAGTCATGGCAAGGGTTGTCCTTTGAATTATTGTGCAAACTTCATGGCGAGCAAATAAAAAAAGCTCTTGGAATATCAGGAATGTCTTGTGGCTTGTCCACATGGAAGACTATCGCAAATAAAGAAACATCTATTCCTGGTGCACAAATAGATCTAATCATTGACCGTTCCGACCGAATGGTTCATTTATGTGAAATAAAGTTTAGTAAAGGCCCTTATCGTATCACTGGCGAATATGAACAGAAACTTCGTGAGAGAATGGAACTATTTAGGGATTTGACAAAAACGCGGAAATCATTAGTACACACCTTCGTTACAACTTATGGCGTTGCCGATGGAATACATTCTAGTGTTGTTCATTCTGAAGTGACAATGGAGGCATTATTTGAGAAAAACTGAAGGAGGTTAAACTTTAGGATGGTTCTAAATTGTCAAATCTTTTTACCACGTCTTTTCCTGTATTATTGAAGCCTTTTAACGTAAAATATGGCACAAATGCAGGAAAAAGCGAATAACCCCCTAAAACAGGGTTTCCAGTTAGGAATAAAAATTTCTCCAACTGAAAACATATTTTTTTTCAACTAGGCGCTTTTTTCCGCCCAACTGGGAATTTCTCATTTAGGTCATTAGGTTCAGCTTCTAACTGGATTGTCATTTTGTAATGATTTATTGCTGTCCGGTAAAACTCAAAATAGCACAAGACCTTAGTCCGAACTCCTTTATAATTAAGGATTCGGACTTTTTCATGATAAAAGCAAGCCCCCCTAACTAAAAAGTATTGGTTGTGGGGGTGCTTTTTGTACTTC
>JAGBGU010000063.1 GCA_017935785.1 Bacteroidaceae bacterium | reverse complement strand
CCTGTGCGACGGCGCGAGCATGCGCAGGCTGGCGCACTATCACCTCGGCCCGGACGCGTATCTGCCGTCCCTGTGCATGATCCACGCCAAGGATCAGCCGCTCTCCCCCTTCTCCGAGCTGCTCTATACGCTGATGAGCAATCGATTCCGCGCGATGACGGCGTACAGGGAGTGAGGCGGCGCGGGAGCCTTATTCGTCACATCCCCGGCTGCAAGGGCTACGGAAAGGGTTAACCTTCGCTTTCCTTCATGAAAACAGCAAGGCACAAGCCTTGACTGGCTATTCGTTCATTTCTCGGCTGTGATGGAATGAAAGCGGTAAATAAGAATTTGACAAAGGAGAGTGATTATATGAAGAAAATCAACGGTGTAAGAGTGTGTTATACTCTGAGTGTCATGTTGTTCCTGGGCTTCATTATCAATACCATTGTTGATTACAGCCGATACAACAGTACTTTGAATTCTGCACCCTTCTATCTTTGGGTTCTTGTAAACATGCTCTGTTTTATCGTTCCTGCAATAATTGTTTTTATTATTGGTCTTGTTATCAAGAAAAAGCAGAAAGCAAAGTGACAAATCTAGCTAATGTTTGTCAAGACCCAGTTTTGCGCAGTAGCAGTAAAAAAGGGCATAGAAAATTAACCCACCAGATTGCGGGCTCAAAAAATACGTGTATAATGAAAGAGATCTATCTGTAGAGCTCCATGGCTCTTGCATAATAGATTCGGAGGAACTTGTTAACACCGGCCATCTTGGCTACGTTGTAGGGCTTTCCTTCCTGTTCTTTCTTTATTATGAATTGGTATACAGGGTCGTCCTGAGGTTTTGTCAGTTTAAGGGCCTGCATGACCTCAAAACAAGCCTTCCGGAGAGCAGAGCTGCCACGTTTGGAGATATGGCGGTTTCTGCTCTCAAACTGTCCAGACTGGTATGGTGGCGCATCGTTTCCAGCAAACGAATTTAGAGCCTTAGCGCTATGAAAGCGACGGATATCCCCAATCTCAGCCAGGATGACAGGCCCCAGCCGGTCACCAACACCGTTCATGGCACGCAGCACCTTGTATTCAGGAATGGTTTCTGCGATGTTTTGCATCTGGGTAATGATCTCATCAGCTGCGTTTTGAGCGGTCGCCAAGAGATCCACACACTGATCCTGGGCAGCCCATATGTAAGGATCTTCACCCCGGGTTGTGATGCTATTACGGGCCAGTTCATAAATTTCCAGTCCCTTCTTGGGAGCATGGCGATCCGGTGTCTTTTTTATGAGTGTTGCGTAGGTAGAGAGAAAGCGGGTTTTGCCGATGCGCTGAATCTCATCAAATGACTTATATCGCTTAATAAAGAGCAATAAGGCACATTTTTCTGGATCTCGGCTTTTTAGTGCAAGAATCTTCGTTATTCCGGGCATGGTTTGGTCCAGCATGTTAATAAGCTGCACCTTGAGTGTTGAAACGAAGGAAATCCGTTGTTGGTACTGTCTGGACAGAAATTTGAGATCTTCATATTTCTGTTCCATGGAACTGTAGGGAACAAGCTTGTAAGATTTCTCCAAGGCATAAGTTGCGATGCGAAGGGCATCCTTCTTATCTGTTTTTGCTTTACGAATCTCAACATCGCCATACTTCTTCATCTGATACGGATTGACAACACACACCGGAAATCCCTCTTCCTGAAGCTTTTTCAGAACAGGATAATGATAGTGTCCGGTATACTCCAGCAAGATGGTTACAGGCTCGTCAAACGCCTTTAGCCGGGATACAAGGGCATTCATTTCCGGTTGGGTATGCGCCATGTTGAATGGGATTGCCAAAACGGTTCCATAGGAGTTCAGGATGGCAACAGTGCTCTTGGACTTGGAAACATCGATTCCAACAGCAATCACGATAATCCTCCTTTGTGAATAATATTGATCGGTTCCAGCGCTTCAAAATTCATTCAGATTGGTGCGTAAAACGGAAGCAGCATTCTGTCCCAACTAGCTAAATCGAATGCAGAATGATGAAGGGTGGCTGACACATTTAACTGCGGGCGTGGTGTCCCAATTCCAAATTCCGTCAGACCGGTCCCCTTCATCATATAGGAAAAGCGAAGGCTGTTAAACCCTCGCTTAAATATTACCAATTCCAATTTG
>JAGBGU010000062.1 GCA_017935785.1 Bacteroidaceae bacterium | reverse complement strand
TGTCCGGTAAAATGACTATCTTTGCCCATGGTTATATTTATGTTAGTCCAAAACAAAGATAACCAAAAGGGCTGATACCTCGTGAGAAGTGTCAGCCCTAATTCGTTTTTAACGCTAAAGTTTTACCGGACAGCAATAATTTATTTTGTGTAATTTTGTGTATTAGTAGGCCGTTACATTCGTGTATCACGTTACTTACAGCGTTTGTAGAACGTTACACGCGTGTAACACGCTACTTACAGCGTTTGTAGGCCGTTACATTCGTGTAACACGCTACTTACAGCGTTTGTAGGCCGTTACATTCGTGCATCACGCTACTTACAGCGTTTGTAGGACGTTACATTCGTGTAACACGCTACTTACAGCGTTTGTAGGCCGTTACATTCGTGTATCAAGCTACTTACAGCGTTTGTAGGCCGATACATTCGTGTAACACGCTACTTACAGCGTTTGTAGGCCGTTACACGCGTGTATCAAGGCAATGGTGTCACGCTGCAATCACAATCTGCTCTTCTCGGCATTTCCGGCTCCCGTTCCCTTGTATCTGCTTCGGGCGGCATTGAAATTGTACGAGAGTGAGATGCCGATGTTCTGCGTATAGGAATACGCTTCCTTGCTCATTGTGGAAACGGCATAATAGCCGGTCCATCGGTTGCGGAGGGTGCGGAAGATGTCGCCGGCATGGATGGCCGCGGTAAGGGAGCCGTCCAGAAACGTTTTCTGCACACGGGCATCTACGTTGAATACGGATTTTTCGCGCATGAAACCATAGTCGTAACTGGTGGCATAGTGCAGATAGAGCATGGCTTTTGCGGTTTTGTTGAAGGTAAACCAGTTGCGGAAACTTATCTTCCATTCTGGCTTGTCAAGTTTCATGGCCACCCCGCTTGCCTGTGTGTCAAAGTTCTGCTGTAAATAGCTGACGGTAAGCGTAGGGCTATAGAAACCTAACTTGGGCGAAGCGGTCAGCGATGCGTGATAGGATTCAAGTTTGTCAAAATTAAGTCTTCGCCAGATGACCACTTCCATGTCCTCGCGGTACAAATCGCCAAAATTCAGGTCAATATCCTTGTTGCGTGTATATCCGGCATTGAAGTGCAGCCATGCATACGTTATGCCAAGGTCGGCATTCTGCTTTATCGTGGGCCGCAACAGAGGATTTCCCCCTTCATAAAAATAGCGGTTGTCGTATTGCACGTTTGATTTGAGCGAATTATAGTATGGCCGGCTTATACGCTTGTTATAGTTCAGTTGTATGCCCAGTTTGTTCTTCTTCCAGCCTGCTGAAAGATTGGGGAACAAATCGTGGTAAGAGCGGCTCGGCCCAGTCTGGTATTGGCCAAAGGAATAATACCGGGATTTGACTGTTTCATAACGCAGACCGGCACCAAACGTCCAGCCGCCCAGAGCCATCTGGTATTCGGCAAATCCGGCCATGTTGCTTTCCTTAATCTCATCGTTGGAGGATGACAATACCTTCTCGGCATTTTCATACAGTCCGTGGCTGTTTGAACGGGACATTTCAGTTCCTGCGCTGAGCTCTCCCTTCCACACAGGATAGGCCAACACCAGTTTGCCGGCATACATGCGGTTGCGGTTTACATTGCTGGAGTGTACCTCAAGATTGTCGAAATGCAGACTCTGCTCAACGGAAACATGATCCTGCGTAGACTTCTTCCATATTTGCGAACCGTTGAAATCTATTCCCAGCTTGCCCACCTTACCCACATAATATATATTGGACTCATGCTGCGGCTGGTCGGTCATGCCGATGTGCATGGTCTGGCTTACCCGGTCTTCGAGAATCCCGTTTCTCGTAATGGTCTGTTCCAGCTGTCCGTCCCCTCCCTCGTAGGGCGAACCGTTGAGCGAATATGAGAATCCAACGGAATGAGATTCGTTGAAGTCGTAACTGGCACCGGCCTGGCCGCCCAACAGAGTGTACCAGAAGTCATTGGGACCCGTCTGGCATATGCTGATGCTGCTGCCGTTGGCCCGCGTCTCGGCATTTACCGTATTGTCTTCTTTGTGATAGCCGTGATTGAGCATCATGTTTCCATACACTTCCAGACCGGCAGTGCGGTATTTTACCGTTACGTCGTCATAAGTGGTCCACTTTCCATTATACACCACCTGGCTGTACCCTCCAAAGCTAAAGCTGTCACCCGTTCGCTTGACCGTCTTTATACGTATCACCGCATCCGTCTCGGCATTATACTTGGCACCAGGCGAAGTGATAATGTCCACAGTTTTAATCTCTGCAGATTTCAGCAGTTTCAGTTCAGCGGCATTCTGTACCTTTTTATTGTTAATGTATATCTCCGGAGTACCTTTGGCGAAGACGGTAAAGTTGCCGTTGCTTCCCTCAATACCGGGCAACATGGAAAGCACATCATCTGCCGTGCCCACATCCTTGAGAACGGAGTTTTGGATTTCTACCGTGATACCGCCCGCTATCATAGAGTACTGAGGCATTTCTCCTTCCACGGTCACACCCTTCAGCGTCAGTGTCTGGGGCTGCATTCTGACAGTTCCCAGTTCGGTGCCGCTGCATAGTTGATACACAGTCTTATAGCCGACAAAGGAGATGCGGGCAAGCACGGGCATCGTTTCGCAGGGGATAATGAAAAGGCCGCTCTCATTGGACACTCCGCCGGCAAGCAAGGTGCTGTCCTGCGGTGAAAGCAACGCCACGTTGGCGTATGCTACCGGTATGCCCCGGTCGTCAATGACGTTTCCTCTGTAGCGGACAGAAGTCTTCTGGGGACATTCCACAAAAATTTCCGTGCCGTCCACTGTCATGCGGATGGGATAGAAGCCTATCATCTGCCGGATGGCATCGGGTACGGTCTGGCGGTCAACGGAAGTGGTGATACGAAAATCCTCCAATTCATTGTAGAGAAAGTTGATTTCAAAACCGGTATCTTCCGCATTCAACTGGCGCAGGGCCTCGCTGATGGACACATTGTCATACTTGCGGGTTATGCGTTGCTGCGCTGATGCTGTTACGGACATGCACACGAACAGCATCATAGAAAGGAACACTCTTCTCATGGCCTACTCCACTATTATCCGGTTATCCTCAAGCCTGATGTTCAGACTTTCAAAACGATCCAGTTTCCTGATGACACGCCCGATTCCTTCCTCATGCTTCCAAACAAAATGAAAACGAAGCTGACGGGCGCTCTCATTGCGGAAAACCGTTTCTGTATGGTAATAGGCGGCAATCTGAGCCAACATTTCATCGAGCCGCACATTATCAAACACAACTGGCTGCAAAACTGCCGTCGTATCCGTCTTTACTGTGTCTGCCGATGAAATCCCTTGTTTCGGAATTGAAATATGCGTATCCTGTGCCAAGGATTCTTGTTCCTTCTCGGCAGAATGGCGAGCGATGCGGATGGCCGCAAAGGCCATGCCTGTAACAAGCAGCACACCGATGAAGCAGGCGGCAACCTTCTGAAAGGAAGAGTTGAAAGAGAATACCGACGTTCGGCGCGGCATTGTTTCCTCTTCTTCAAAATGCGTGGCGGCAAACTTCGCCCACTCCTTTTCCACGTCCGGTGCTTCATTCCCCATTTCCCGGCTCTTGAACGCCCTTTTGGCAAAGGCCATCTGCTCCGTAAGTTCCTGCATCTGCGGATTATCAAGAAACTGCAGCAGTTCGTCATCAGTCATTTTTTCCGGATGTTCCTGCAGTTCCAGAAAGCGCTCTATCAACTGTTGTTCTGTCATCATATCACTCATTGTATTGATTTGAAATAAGTTCTTATTCGCTGTACTGACTCTCGCAGATGGTTGTGTACCGTTACGCGGCTCACCCCCAAAGCGTCGGCCACTTCCTGACAGGTCATGTCCTGCAGGTAGCGCAGACGGAATATTTCTCTGCCGAGGGGCGAAAGATACGTTTCAATGTACTGCATCAGTTCGCTCATGCGCAACTGCTCGGCATCTGATGGCATTGATTCGCAGAAGTCTTCGGACTGCAGATGCAAGAAACGCTCACGCACCTGTTTGCGTTCCAATACGTTCCGGCAGTGGTTGCGAACGCTCATCAGCAGATAAGCCTCGGTTGTTTCCGGGCGCAGAGAAATGTCGTTGGATATCAGGCGTGAGAAAACCTCACTCACCACATCCTTGCTCTCATCCTCATCGTAAAGGATGGAAACTGCCAGACGATACATCCGCGTGTAGTACATCTTGAAAAGTTTTTCGATTTCTTGCTGTGTCATACATTAATAATACAGTCCAGCACAGGAAAATGTAAAGTTGTAGAACTGATATTTCAAATTTCTGGATGATAATCTGCACAAAATTACGAAAAAACGACAATAACACCCCACAGGACAGCCATGAAAAGTAAATGGCGGGGATTATTTTGAGAAGTCTAAAAACGCCGGATTAACTCTTGCCGGGTTTTCTAATTCAGAACTCTCCCCTTCGGAGAGCCTGCATGATGAGGGCGGGCGGCTGTCCGTTGCGCAGCGCCTGCGCCATGAAGTCCATGTAGGGGGCAACGTGGCTGAAATAGCGCTGGTAGCCGGCACAAAGGAAATTCAGTCCGGGTTCGCCGTCGGCGGCACGGGCAAAACGCAGGCGGGGACATTCGCCATGGCAGGCTTTCAGCCACGGACACAGGCGGCATTGGCGGGGAAGGGCATCGCGCTTCAGGCGGCTGAAGGCTGTCTGCTGCGGGCCGTAAAGCATCTGCGGAAGAGTGTGGGTGTGGATGTTACCCAAACGGTGGCGGGGAAACACAAAGTGGTCGCAACTGTACACGTCGCCGTTGTGTTCCATTACAGCGGCATGGCCGCATTCCTCGGCATAGACGCAAACGCCGGGAGCCACCCCCATCCATCCGGCCAGAGTGGCGTCGAAAAGCTGCACAAAGGTATAGCCTACATCGTGCCGGACCCATTCGTCGAAGATGGCACAAAGGAAATTTCCCCACTGGTGGGGCAGTACGCTGTAGGGAGCCAGACGGCAGTCTTCGTCGCCCACCTGCGCCAACCACGTTTTCTCCCCCTCTTGCAAAAGCCGCTCCACTATCGGAGTAAACTGCAGATAACGGCATCCCAGAGTGTTGCGGAAGAAGGAATAGAACTCCAGAGGCTGTTCCACATTGGCCTGGTGTACGGTGGCCATGGCATTCCATTCCACATGATGGCGTTCCAGCAACTCCACGGCCCGCATCACCCTTTCCCATGACGGTGCGCCGTTGCGCCCCTGACGATATGCGTCGTGCATGGCCTGAGTGCCGTCTATGCTTAGCCCCACCAGCCAGCCTTCGTCATGAAGGAAGCGGCACCAGTCGTCGTTGAGCAGCAGCCCGTTTGTCTGCAGACAGTTGGCTATCTGCCGTCCGCTGCCGTAGCGGGCCTGCAGGGCCACGGCCTTTCTGTAAAAGTCCAGCGGACGCATGAGCGGCTCGCCTCCATGCCAGGTAAAGTTTATCTCGCGCGAAGTCTGCGTCTGTATGTATTCCTGTATATAGCGTTCGAGCGTGGCATCGGTCATGAACGGCCCTTCTGAGGAAGAGGCATAGTAGTCCCCCTTTTCCAGATAATAGCAGTAGCGGCACGCCAGATTGCAGCGTGCACCAGCCGGTTTTGCCATCACATAGAGCGGACGGGAAAAGGGGAAACAGGTGGAATCAGAAGAATTTGCCATGCCAGTCAACGGTTCAACAGCCTACGACTCAGATAATGCACCGGATACCAGACAGAAATCCAACCCACGGCCACAACTGTAACCAGAATGAGCAGCATATCGCCAAAATGGACACTTACCGGATAGGCTTCCACAATAAAGGTTCCGGACTGGTCGCCCATGGAAACCAGGCCGAAGGTCTGCTGCAGCCAGCAGAGGAACAGTCCCAGGACAATTCCGGCCAGAGCGCCAAGCAGACTTATCAGGCGGCCCTCGTACATAAAGATACGGCAAATGTCGTCATTGTCTGCGCCCAGGCTGCGGAGCGTCTGCACATCGGCCTTCTTGTCAATCATAAGCATGGACAGCGATCCGATGATATTGAAGCAGGCCACCAGCAGAATAAAGGTAAGGAAAAGGTATGAGATGAGCTTTTCCACACGCATGATACGGAACACATCCTCCTGCTGTTCATAGCGGTCCTGCACCAAAAAGCCGGGTCCCAGGAGCTGCCGAATCTCTTTCTTGGCCGAGCTTACATCCTCCCCCTCTTGCAAACGTATCTCCAGAGCCGAAATGCGTCCAGGCTGGTCAAACAGATTCCGGGCAAAGTCGAGACTGGTCAGTATGTAATGGGCGTCGTATTCGGCCTGGCCTACCATAAACACCACTCCGGGACTGTGCAGCTCGGCCTGGTTGAACGAGGAGAGCGGATTGGCCATATTCACCCTTTCGCCTCGGCGGGGCGCATAAACCTGGAGCGGCTGGTCAAAAGTGGCGCCCAGGCCCAGACGGCTGGTTACCTGTATGCCCAGCACGCCATACTCCTGTCCGTTTGCCTGCAGAAAGAAAGTGCCGTCGCCATAAAGCAGTTCATCCAGATTGGCCTGACGGATGTAATTGTCGGCCACGCCCTTTATCGTTACTACGGTTTGCCGGCCTTCCTGCACAATAAGAGCCTGGTCTTCAAGCACCGGCGTTACCACCTCAATCCGGGGCATCAGTCCCAGCCGGAGAAGAGTCTCATCATCCGCCTCTATGGTGCGTCCCTCGGCCAGCGTAACCCGCAACTGGGGGTCGAAGGCCGTAAACAGACCGGCCACCAAATCCTGGAAACCATTGAAGACACTCAGCGTACAGACCAGTGCCATGGTGGCCACGGCAATACCCACCGCAGAGATGCCCGATATAATGTTTATGGCATTGTGGCTGCGGCGGCTGAAGAGATAACGGCGGGCAAAGAAAAACGTCCAGTTCACTTGCGCAACAGCTCGTCGATATGGGCCACGTAGTCCAGCGAATCGTCAATGAAAAACTTCAGTTCGGGCACAATTCTGAGCTGTTTGCCCACTCGCGTTCCCAATTCGTAGCGAACCTGGCGCTGATTGTCGTTGATGTTCTTCACAATCTCCTCTGCACGCTCGCTGGGGAACACGCTCAGATAGGCACGGCAGATACTGAGGTCGGGGCTGATGCGGCATGCGCTCACGCTCACCAGCACGCCACGCATGGCACTGGTCTGCTTCTGGAATATGTCGCTCAGTTCCTTCTGTATCAGTCGGGCTATCTTGTTCTGTCTTGTCGTTTCCATAATTTGTATTTTAGTGTGTTGTATCCTTGTTCTTTTTTTCTTTTACCTTAAAAAAATCATTTCTTGCGGATAAGCGTAAGTCCGTCTCGCAGGGGCAGAATCACCTTTTCCACACGCCCGTCCGCTGCCACCAGATCGTTGAACGCCTTTATGGCATTGGTCTGCAAATCCGAAGCCCGGGGATGCTCCTCGAGCACGCGCCCATACCACAATGTATTGTCCACCAGCATGAAGCCGCCCTTTCTAATGCGCGGCAGCAGCATCTCGTAGTACTCCACATAGCGCCGCTTGTCGGCATCCACAAAAGCCATGTCCCACTCCACATCCATCTGCGGCACCAGTTCCATGGCATCGCCTATGTGCAGATGGATTCGGTCGGCATACTCGCTCCGCTCAAACCAGGGGCGCACAAAGTCCTCCATCTCGTCGAAGATTTCAAACGTGTGAAGCTCCGCTCCGGGCTGCAGCCCCTCGGCCATGCTCAGGGCGCTGTATCCGCTGAAGGTACCCAGCTCTACCAGCATCCGCGGTGCAATCATCTGCACCAGCATCTTCAGCAGCCGGCCCTGCAAGTGGCCGCTGGCCATCTGTCCGTATGCCAGGCGCAACTGGGTATCGCGCCAAAGGGCGTGAAGATACTCTCCCTCGGCATCGATGTGGTCCAGTATGTATTGGTCCAGTTCTGCGGTCACTCCTCGGCCTCCGACTTGGTAAGGATGGCCTCGATGGCCAGACGGTAGCTGTCAAGCCCGAATCCGCAGATAACGCCCATACACCCCAGACTGATCATGCTGTGGTGGCGGAATTCCTCGCGCTGGTGCACGTTGCTGATGTGTACCTCCACGGTGGGGGTGTTCACGCTCTTTATGGCATCCAGAATGGCCACGCTGGTGTGGGTGTAGGCTCCGGCGTTAAGCACAATTCCGTCGCGGTCGAAACCCACTTCCTGGATTTTGTTGATTATCTCACCTTCCAGATTGCTCTGGTAGTAGTCAATCCTGACATGGGGATAGCGTGTGCGGAGGTCTTTCAGATAGTCTTCCCATGCACGCTTTCCGTAAATACCCGGTTCGCGCACCCCAAGCAAGTTCAGATTAGGGCCATTGATAATTTGTATTCTCATGATAAATCCGTATCTTTGTCGGTACAAAGTTAAAAAGAAAATATGAAATATGAGATAAACAACTGTGGAATTATAGACAAAAACATTATTCAGCGTTACATTAAATACCTGCGGCTTGAACGCGGATACACCCACAACACGCTGGATGCCTACTGCAAGGATTTGCAGAAACTGTTCAACTACTATTCCGACGAAGGCATAGACTTCCGCACCGTTACGCTGGAACAGCTCGACCAGTTTGCCGGACAGTTGCGGGACAAGGGCGTATCTGCCCGCAGCACGGCCCGCACGCTTAGCGGCGTCCGCTCCTTCTACCGTTTTCTGCAGTTGGAAAAGGAAATTCCCAACGACCCCACCGAACTGCTGGAAAGTCCGCAGATTGGCAAGCATCTGCCCGAGGTACTCAGCCTGGAGGAAATCGAAAGCATCATAGAGGCCACAGACCCAAGCCGCCCCGAGGGACAGCGCGACAGAGCCATCATTGAGACGCTTTACGGCTGCGGCCTGCGCATAACCGAACTGTGTACGCTGAAAATCAGCGACCTATATTTGGAAGACGGCTACATCCGCGTGCATGGCAAGGGGCGCAAGGAACGGCTCGTACCCATTGGCGCACAGGCCGTCAAGGAACTGCGTACCTGGTTCGTGGCAAGGCAGGGGCTGAAAGTGGCGCCGGGGGAAGAGGACTTTGTCTTCATCTCCACCACCAGAGGCCGGCATCTGAGCCGCATCAGCCTCTTTGTCTTCATAAAGGAATACGCCCGCCGTGCCGGCATCACCAAGAACATCAGCCCCCACACCTTCCGCCACAGCTTTGCCACCCATCTGCTCAAGGGCGGAGCCAACCTCCGCGCCATCCAGGCCATGCTCGGCCACGAAGACATCGGCACCACCGAAATCTACATGCATCTGGATCGCAGCCATCTGCGCCAGGAAATCCTGGAGCACCATCCCCGCAACATCAAGTACGGAAAGTGATCTTTTGCATTTTTGCACTGCAAATTTGCAAAAGGAGACAGCACAAAGACCAGTCTGCGGAAATCTTTACACTCCCAAACGGCAATTCAAACTTCCCCGCCACAAAATTCTTACGCCATGGCGTGGAAAAAACTTTTTCCTCGCGAGGGAAAAAACCAAGCCTCCAAGCACAGGAACAGCAATGACCTGAAAATTATTTACATTTTACAAGTGTCCGAAACAGTCCAAAAGTAACACTTAAGTGTTTCTCCAAAAACAGTTAAGTGTTTCTCCGGAAAGACTTAAGTAAAACTCAAGAAACACTTAAGTCTTTTTTTCGTGAGATTTTGGATAGAAATTCACACTAGTATAAACCACTGATAGCAAGCAGCATATAACATATCGCCCAATATACCCACAACCCTCTGCATCGTCTCAAATCACCTTTTCTTGATTTTTGACAGATAAAGCAGGTATCATTCCTCTACGGGATAGGTTTCATCGTAAATCTCGCTTAGCAACCGCTCGTTGTACAGCCAATACGACCCCGGAGCCACATACCACTTTGAGCCTTTCAAATCTCGGGTTACGGCACTGATGGCCATTTCCTTTCCTTCAAAAATTACGGTTCTGTCAGTGTAAACAGAAAGCGTTATGCTTGAATCATCCTTCCATTGCAGCACATCGCCCTTCTTCATTCCCATTTCAAAAAAATTAAGGGGAGGACGATGCAATCGTGCTTTCTTTGTAGCAGCCTTGTCATCATCGGTAAGGTCGTTTTCTATTTCATCGCTCACTTCCTCAGTTACATCAGTATGGTGGAATAGTTCAAGAATAGCTTTGGCCTGCTCAACCTGGATACGAAAGAATTCTCGGTTGGCATTGACGCGCTGTGGTGCAAAGGCTGCATGAAGGGCTTTTTCTATCTTGGCACAGTCGCCCTTATTCACTTTGCAGGCAAACTGGCACTCAAAGGGAACAGGAACGCCCGTTGTATAAAGTTCCCTCATTCTCTTTTCTATATCTTCCTGGGCAGTCATGCCAATCTTCACAAGACCCGGCATTACTGGATTGGTCAAAAGATAAACTATTCCGTATTCCATGACTATTTAATAGTTCTTTCTGCTTTCTGTTACTAATAACTGACCCTAAAGTAATCGAGCGAAGCCTTATACTGATCCTGGGCTGTGAGACAAGTGTCGGTAAGATAGCCATTGACTCGACCCCATTCTCGCAATCCCCGATAATAGAACATTTTAAGTTCATCGGTAATGATGAATGGCACAATGCCTGCATTGAGACACTCCTTAAACATTACAAGCCGTCCCACTCGGCCATTGCCGTCCTGAAAGGGATGGATGCGTTCGAAACGGACATGAAAGTCGAGAATGTCATCGAATTTACGCCGACCGTTATTGTAGCCGGCAAGCAGAGCCTCCATCTGTTCTTCCACTTCCTCTGGAGGGCATGTGGCTTCTCCGCCCACCTCATTTGGCAGGCGTTTATATTCGCCCACGGCAAACCAGCTCTTGCGACTGTCCGTGGTGCCACCTTTCAGCACACCATGCAACTGCTTGATGAATTGTGCCGACAGTTTGTCAGTTGCATGGTCAATAATGAGGTCGATACAACGGAAATGGTTCACCGTTTCGATAATGTCATTTACATTCACGGCCTCATTACCGCTCAGGCCTATGGTGTTGGTTTCAAAGATATAGCGTGTTTGTTCGTGCGTGAGCCGACTTCCCTCTATATGGTTGGAGTTATAGGTTAGGTCTATCTGTGTCTTATGATAGATGCCGCCTTTCATGCCCGTTTCCTTCTGCTCTCGAAGGGCGTTGAGCAACTCGTTTATGGTGGATGTCGTATTCATATCAGGCTTCTGATTGTTATTTTGATACTGCACTGCCTCCAAGCAATTTTTATGCTTTTGAGAGGCCGCCGTAATCATATTGTTTTTTATCTTACGGACAAAGTTATAAAATAAATTTGATATGCAGCAACAAACCTACATTTTCCGGTAAGAATTATCCTGAACCGACCACCCGACCGTAACAAACAGTACAAATCTGATACTTAAAATCATTGATTTTATAGGTTTTAGCTTTGCATTTTCTGCTTTTTGCCGTACCTTTGCACCCCAATATGCATATATCCAATCATTTTTATTCATAAAAACAGTGATGTCATTGAAAAGAAATATCCTGACTGCCGGACTGATTGCAGCATTCCTGCTGGGCGGAAACTGTATGCCTGTTTCTGCAAGAAAGAACAATCCGGAGAAGACGGAAAAGGCGAGTAAAGAGAGTAAGGGGAAACAGAGGAAATTCCTCTTTTTCAAGCGGAAAAGCAAAAAAGCTGAGGATGAGAAGCCAGCGCCCCCATCGGCATACAAGCAGCTGACCGGACGCGATTCGCTGGCCATGTCAGGCGTAATGAACGTTATCAGCAAGGGCGATACCGTCTATCTGGAACTGCCCGTAAACCTGCTTGGCAAGCCTTTCCTTGTATCCAACAAGCTGCAACAGGTTCCGGCTGAGCTGAACGAGGCCAGCGCCAACAAGGGCATCAACTATGCCAACCAAATGGTGCGTTTTGAATGGGACAAGAAGGAGAAGACCGTGAAAATGCGCCAGCAGCGCGTAACGCCAGAGGTTCCTGAAAACTCCTATCTGGCACGCTCGGTGGCAGACAACTATCTGGATCCCATCATTGCCTCCATGAAGGTGGAGGGCGTATCGCCCGACTCGGCATCGGTGATATTCAAGGTAAGCGATTTCTTCAACGGAAAAAAGAACGTGCTTAACGATGTATTCAATGACATAAACATTGGCACCTCTCCCCTGAGCGAGCTCTCACGCATTGTAAGCGTGAAAGCGTACGACCGCAGCGTGGTGGCCAAGTCGGAACTGACCACGACGGTCAGAGAGGGAATGTCCAAGGTAAACGTAACGGTGGTGGTGAGCACGGCCATCTGTCTGTTGCCGGAGGTACCCATGGACCGCAGAAGGGAAGACTGGCGAGTGGGTTACTTCTCAACCCCATCTACCATATACAACGACGAGCAGCAACGGGTTGAACACACCAGCTATATTACCAGATGGAGATTGGAACCCAAGGACACTGCCGCCTATCTGCGCGGCGAACTTACCGAGCCGGTAAAGCCCATAGACTTCTACATAGGAGGAGCGGTGCCCGAACATCTGCGTCCCTATATTATAAAAGGTATAACGGACTGGAACAAGGCTTTTGAGCGTGCCGGATTCAAGAATGCCGTAAGAGCCATTGTGCCGAACGATACGCTGGACGTAGAGGGAGACGACATGCACTATTCCGTGCTGACATACGCTGCCTCTGAAAAGGCCAATGCCATGGGACCCTCCACCATTGACCCCCGAACCGGTGAGATTCTGGAGGCAGACATTATCTGGTGGCACAATGTGCAGTCGCTTATCAGCGAATGGATTACGGTGCAGACGGGTGCTGTGGATCCCCGCGCCCGCTCACTAAAACTGCCCATAGAACTGATTGGAGATGCCGTTCGCTTTGTAGCCTGCCACGAGGTAGGGCATTCTCTGGGCCTGCGCCATAACATGATGGCCTCGGCTGCCTATCCCACAGACTCACTCCGTTCGGAATCTTTCACCTCGCGCATGGGAGGTACTTCGGCCAGCATCATGGACTATGCCCGTTTCAACTATGTGGCACAGCCAGGCGACAACGTAAAGGTGATGTCGCCCAACATCGGCCCTTATGACCTGATGGCCATTGAATGGGGATACCGCTGGTACCCTGATGGAACGAACGAGGACAAGGTGCTGTCTGACCTTTTAGGCAAATACAAGGGTAAGGAATACCGCTACAGCGAGGCACAGCCCCAGCGTTCGGCCGTAGACCCCCGCGCCCTAAGCGAGGATTTGGGTGACGACCCCGTGAAATCGGCACGCCTGGGAGTGGAAAATCTGAAGCGAGTAATGCCCAATCTGATTGAATGGACGCGCAACAACAAGCCCGGCCAGAACTATGACGAAGCCGGCAACCTTTACGCAGCCGTCATTTTCCAGTGGAGTCTGTACCACTATCATGTAATGGCCAACATTGGCGGCATTTACATGGAACGCCCCAATGTGGATTGGCACAAGGATCCGGAAAAGCAAGCCTACATATTTGTGGAAAAAGAGCGTCAGAAGGAGGCTGTACAATTCCTGCTTGATGAGGTGTTGTGCTTCCCCGAATGGCTTTTCGGCTCTCCATTCTCCACCCAGGTATTCCCGCTCCGCAAAACTCCGTTGGGCACAACCGAGCAGGAACCGGCCATGCTGCTGAAGAACCAGCAGAACTACATCCTGTGGGACCTGCTGGCCAACGACCGCCTTGTAAGAATGTACCAGAACGAATGGATGAACGGCGAGAAGGCCTTTACTGCCGTAGAGATGATCCAGATGCTTCATGAATCAATATTCAAGAAGACCATTGCCGGCAAAAAACTGAACGTGATGGAACGCAGTCTGCAGAAGAGTTTTGTGGACGCACTCATTACGGCCGCAGCGGAAAGCGAGGGCGTGAAGATAAACAAGAGTCTGGACGGTGAGAAGGCCGTAAGCGGAAGCGGTTCGCGCACCATAGACATGACAATGACCCAGATTACCCGCAACAGCGACGCCCTAAGCGTAAAGCGCAGCGAGCTGATACGCATAATGAAGCTGCTGAAGAGCAAGGCCAAAAGCGGCGACCTGAGCACACAAATGCACTACGATGACGTGGTGCTGCGCATACAAACTGCACTTGGACTGCAGAAATGACGAACCCTAAAGCAAAACAGACGTAAAAATGAGGCGAATCTATATTCTGATAATAACCGTACTATGCTGCATTGCAGAAGCGGCAGCCCAGGGACGCGTTGTCACAGGAAGCGTGACGGACGGGGAGTTCAAGGGTGAACCACTGATTGGAGCCTATGTAACTGTGGACGGCACCAAAGAAAAGAAAAATACGGTGACGGACGTCAATGGAAAGTTCTCCATAACCGTTCCCACCACCACAAAATCGCTGACGGTCAGCTATATCGGCTACCAGCCGCACACCATAAAGCTGAAGCCCAACGTGAACAAGTATTCCATCACGCTGTTTCCGGACGACAAGAATCTGGAAGAGTTTATCGTAACGGGATATAAGCAGATTGACCGCAGAAAACTGACGGCAGCCGTAACCACAATCAATATCTCGGACGAAACCGTGGGTGCCGTGAAGAACATAGACCAGGCACTGGCGGGACAGGTGGCCGGACTTTCCGCCCAGACATCAAGCGGTGCGCCCGGCGCGCCCATGAAAATCCGTATCCGAGGCATTTCATCCATCAACGGCGTGCAGGAACCTCTTTGGGTACTGGACGGAATACCTATGGAAGGGAACGAGATTCCGCAGATTGACAACCTGAACGACATTGACGACATTTACCAGACAAGCATTGCCGGACTGAACCCCTCTGACATAGAGAACATTACCGTACTGAAGGATGCTGCGGCCACGGCCATATATGGTGCAAGAGCGGCAAATGGCGTAATTGTAATCACCACCAAGAAAGGAAAGGAAGGAAGACCCATTGTAAACTTCTCCACCAAACTTACCTACAATCCGCGCGCAAGCATAGAACGTCTGAACCTACTCAATGCCGATGAGAAGGTTGGGCTTGAACTGGACTTGCTGGACAGTCCCTACGACTACAGGCAACACAAAGGAGGCGTGGCCAACATTCTGGATGAGCTGGGCGAGTTCAACGCCTACAAGAACGGCGGATGGAACGCTCTTTCGGGCGAGGCACAGGAACGCATCAACCGTCTGCGTACCATCAACACTGACTGGAACGATATTCTGTTCCGCAACGTGTTTAATCAGGAATACAACGTAAGCTTCAGCGGAGGTTCTGACAGAGCTCACTACTACGCCTCGGCCGGTTACTATACGGAACAGGGTACAGTAAAGGGTGTGGAAAACGACCGTTTCAACGTTACGCTGAAATCAGACTTCAAGATAAACAGAATGCTCACGGTAGGAGCGTCAGTCTTTGCCAACCAACGCAAACAAAAGAGCTACATGACGGACACCGGAGGCTTTACCAACCCCGTCTATTATTCACGCATGGCCAACCCTTACTTTGAACCGTTCGATGCAATGGGCAACTACATTTACGACACCAACGTGCAGGGACGAGAATCAGAGGCGCCCGACTTCAACATCTTTGAAGAACGAAACAACACATCGAAGAACCGAAAAGACCGTTCCATGATGGCCATATTTGACGCTACGCTCAAATTTAACAGCCATCTCAAGCTTACCTCGCAATACGGCCTTCAACATGACAACTACACGCTGAAGCGCTATGCAGGACACAACAGCTATGCCATGCGCAAGGCCAAGGAATACGCTACATTCATGGTGGACGGGGAAAGAAAATCCATTCTGCCCGACGGCGGCATGATCAAGCAAACCGAAGCCAACACAGACCAATGGACATGGAAAACCATGTTGGAATGGGACAACCGCTTCAATGAGATACACGACGTTGAACTGATGGGAGGTGCAGAACTACGGCACACGGAAACCGAAATGCTCACCTCAACAGCCTATGGATACGACGAACGCACGCTGACAACCCAGCCCGTACTGTTCCCCACGGAAAGTATCGCGCGCCGTTATCCGCTTCATGAGGAAGCACATACGGAAAATGCCTATGTATCATGGTTTGCCACCGGTTCCTATACCTTATTATATAAATATACGCTGGGCGGAAGCATCCGTTTTGACGGAAGCGACGTCTTCGGAGTAGCAAAGAAATACCGTTTTCTGCCACTCTATTCGGTAAGCGGACTATGGCGCGCCAACGAGGAACGTTTCCTGAAGAACGCAAAATGGATAGACGAACTTTCCTTACGCGCCTCATACGGTTTGCAAGGCAACATTGACAAGAACACATCCCCCTATCTGATAGGAACCTTTGACAAGACTTCCGTTCTTCCCGGTTACATAGAATCTGTTATTTCCGCCGAGAATGCCCCCAATCCGAATCTGAAATGGGAAAGGACCAAGAATGTAAACGTAGGACTCAATCTGGGCATACTTAACAACCGTATCCGCCTGAGTGCAGACTACTATTACCGCCGCAGTTCGGACCTTATCAGTTCAAGGCAGCTTCCGCTGGAAACCGGTTTTTCCAGCACAACAGTAAACTGGGCTTCAATGGAGAACCGCGGATGGGAGTTTGCACTTAACACCCGCAATGTAGTGACAAAGAACTTCAGTTGGAGTACAAACCTAAACCTGGGTTTCAACACAAACAAAGTGCTGAATGAGAGTGTGGCGGAGAACGCAACCTATCCCAGCCGAGAAGGACGTCCGGTAGGTGCCATATTTGCCTACAAGACGGACGGACTCGACGAAGACGGATACCCACTCTTCGTGGCAAAGGACGGTTCCAGGCAGACCGCGGCAGAATTCTTCCGTCTAAACCGCTTTGGCGCAAGCACACTTACGGCCGAGGAACAACGAAACCTATATTCATACATGGGCACTACAGACCCCAAATGCTCGGGTGGTTTTATCAATACCTTTGAATGGGGAAACTGGATGCTGAATGCAAACCTAATGTTCAACCTTGGCATGAAAGTGCGCGTACAGCCTTCTTATTCACCGACCTATTACGACCGCGGTCTGAACACCAACCACGACATTCTGAACCGCTGGACAGCGACAAACACAAACACGAATATGCCAGCCCTGATGTACAATACGGCAGGAAGGGTAAACGAATACACGCATTTCTCTGAATACAACACATTCAGTATGCTCGATATGTGGGTCCGTTCAAGCAATTACTGCCGTCTGCAAAGTCTGCGCCTGGGATATAGCATACCCAAGAATATACTGAAACCGCTTGGAATTTCATCGGCATCCCTATCCCTGGAAGGACGCAATCTGTTTGTGATAGCAAGCAATTACGACAATTATCTGGATCCGGAGACAATGGGCAACCCTTATGCCCAGCCTATCACCCGCAGTTTCATCTTCGGACTTAACGTGAATTTCTAAAACTTCACCCATAAAGAAGAATAAAAACAATGAAGATACAATCCATATTGCTTTCTGTTCTCGTTCTCCTGAACCTGACAGCCTGCGACAACTTTCTTGACATCACGCCAACCGGAAAAGTCATTGCCGAAACCGGAGACGAATACCGTGCGCTGCTGACATACGAATACAACAATTTCACTAAAGACCGTTACATGACCACGTTGCGTACCGATGAAATTGTAATGGACAAGTCCAAATCCTCAAGTACGGACCTGGATGCCTACCTGGACCTGTGGCGATGGAAAGACGACAACCCGTCCCCTACTACCAGCTACTTCTCCTGGAGAAGCTATTATCATGCCATCTATATAGCCAACTATATCATAGAACACCAAAACGAAATCAAGGAGGCTACGCGTGACGAAATCAACCAACTGGTAGGAGAAGCATACATGATGCGCGCCTACAACCATTTCCTGTTAGTAAACCTGTATGCCGAGCCCTACACGCATTGCAATCCAAGAGAAACGCGCGGTGTACCTATGCTGCTGAAAGCCGACGTAAATGCCGTACCCCGAAGCAGCAGTGTGGATTCTGTCTATAACCAGGTTATTTCCGATTTGGAAAAGGCGGAAATGTCTCTGAATGTAGAAACCTGGGAACTGGGAAAGAACTATCGTTTCAATAAAGTTTCCCCACAAGCATTGCGCTCCCGTGTATACCTCTATATGGGACGCTGGAAAGACGCTCTCAATGCAGCGAAGATTGTACTTCAGTCTCATAACGCATTGGAAAATCTGAACTCGGGAACCACATTGCCCAACAGCTTCAAGTCGGCGGAGAACATCGTGGCACTGGAACGCTACAGCAGCAATCTGTACACCGTCATAAATATGCCTTCCGGCTCATTCATCGGACTTTACCGTTCCGGAGACCAGCGACGAACCAAATACTTTAAGCGTGTAACATCATCTACCTATTCTTTATTGAAAGGCGGAAGCGACGATCTTGTCTGTTCCTTCCGTACGGCAGAAATGTATCTGACCGCAGCCGAGGCATCAGCTCGTCTGAACGAAACAGAAACCGCCATCAGTTACCTGACCCCTCTTCTGGAAAACAGGCTAAACGCTTCTGCTTTACAGAACACAGCTGAACTTATGGACAATATGTCGCAGGAAGAACTTATTCAGGAAATTATGGACGAACGTGCACGTGAGCTGGCGTTTGAGGGACACCGTTGGTTCGATCTTCGCCGCACTACCCGTCCTGCCCTGACACGCAAATACGATGGCATTACCTATACCATCCAACCGGAACAATACACCATGCGCTTCCCCAGCGAAGCAGTGGAGGCAAACCCCGAAATTGAACGATGGGATTAAGAAAACAAAAGGATACATTAACAACATTATTTAAAAACTTTTATGAAGAAAATTCTACTTATTTTGGCAGTATTCATACTTGCCTTGCCTTCTTCCGCTGAGAGCATCTTCTCTGGCGGTTGGGCTGCATCGTTCGAACCCGTTTCCGATGCAGCAGAACTGAAAGCTCTTCGGACCGCATCCGCTGCTGACGGCTCCGTATATGTTTCAAGCACATACAACAAGGCATTCACCTTTGCAGGCAAAGAAGTGGCTGACCCTGAAGGACTGACATCGGCATGCATTGCCAAGTACAACGGAAACGGAGAAGAGCAATGGGCTGTCACAATG
>JAGBGU010000007.1 GCA_017935785.1 Bacteroidaceae bacterium | reverse complement strand
TTGTCGTGATTTGTCATTATTGTCATTGAGGTGGCTATAGTGGCGGGGTCCCACCTCTTCCCATTCCGAACAGAGCAGTTAAGCCCGCCCGCGCCGATGGTACTGCACACCCGTGGGAGAGTAGGTAGCCGCCGTTTTTTTTGAGGGAGCGTTCCGTATACGGAGAGTGTACGGAACGCTTTTTCTGTATGCGCATTTTATATATTACCACGAAAGTTTTTATCCGTGTTACATTTTTTTGTAATTTTGTGTATAAATATTCATATTATTTGTAAAATGAAGTGTCATTATTCGTTTCAGCTCCTTTTGTTGTTTTTGTTTTTCACTTTTGCCAGCTCTGCCAATGGTAAAATCTTGAATACAGATTATATAGATATTGAGCGAAAAGCTCGAAGATTAAAAAAGACTATTTTACGGGCAAAGTCAGATTATACAATCAATGGAGCCGTTTATTATGTCTCATCAGATGGAGATGATGCCTATACTGGAACAGATATAGAACATCCTTTTAAGTCTTTGGATAAAGTTAATTCCATAAATCTTCACAGCGGTGACGTAGTTCTTTTTAAACGTGGTGATATGTGGAGAGGCTGCATCCATACAAAGGCTGGTGTTACTTATTCTGCTTATGGTAAAGGAGATAAACCAATTCTTAATGGTTCCCCATTTAATGCTGCCGTAAGTGGAACGTGGGTAGAAACTTCTGTGCCACATGTGTATGCCTATAGTGAACCCATTAAACTTGATGTTGCCGTACTTGTATTTAATGATGGTGAAGAGACAGCATTTAAAGTGATGAAACGGTTATCAGATGATAGAAGTACTACCTTACATATTGATTTAGATGAGAAATTCACATCATTTGCAGATTTACGTCGAGACTTGGATTTCTGGCATGAACCTGATAATGGTGTTGTCTATCTTTGTTCGCATCATGGTAACCCTTCGGAGCGTTTCAAGTCGATTGAGATGCCAGTCAGAAGGCATGGATTTTACGCAACGGATGATGTCACGATAGATAATTTCTGCATCAAATATGTAGGTTCCCACGGTATCGGAAGCGGTACGACCCGCAGCCTTGTGGTGAGAAACTGTGAATTAGGCTGGATAGGCGGTAGTATTCAGTTTTATGGCGACAGACAGCCTACCCGTTATGGAAATGGAATAGAAATTTATGGAGGTTGCGGCCGTTATGTCATTGATCATTGTTATGTGTATCAATGCTATGATGCAGGCATTACGCATCAGATTTCTGCAGTCGGTAATGAGGAGGTGTTAATGCAAAATATTACTTATTCTAACAATTTGATTGAAGATTGTGTTTATGCAATTGAATATTTTGTCGGTTCTGCTGAAAACGGGGCAAATCGTCGGATGCAAAATGTTTTGTTCACAGATAACATATTGCGTCGCGCAGGATATGGTTTTGGCAATCAACGCCCAGATAAGATGACTCCTGCGCTGATTAAGAACTGGGGGCATTATAATAAAGCATCTAATTTCCGTATAGTGCGAAATGTGTTTGACCGCAGTAAACCGCATTCACTTCATATCTCTGCTGATAAACCAGAATGGCTCCCAAAGCTGCAAGACAATGTCCATATATTGCTTAAGGGTACAGATGCCTTGTTGGGCTCACCCGAAAAGACATATCCGGTAGATGAAAATTATGGCAATCTGATGAGAACATTATTTGATGAAGAAGGTGGCCGTTATATTTTTGTTGATGAGGATGACATACCCTGATGCCTGTGAATTACAGAATTTCAGGGGACTGAAATACCTGTAATAAAGGAGCATCTCCCGTTCACAACCTCAGTTTGAAAAATTGTGAACGGGAGATGCTTTGTATTACTTTAGTGCTTTTAATATGAACGAGCCATTAGCACGCGGGCAACAGCGGGTTTGCCGCTAACCATGTCCACGCCAGGCGTTTGCTCATAACCATAAGGTACACAACGGATAGTCGCTTGTGTCTCTTCCTTGATTTTTGCTTCAGTTTCAGCAGTACCGTCCCAGTGACAGAGGAAGAAGCCTCCGTCTTTCACGCGAGCCTTGAATTCGTCGTAATTGTCACATTCGTAAATATGGCTGTCACGGAAATCCTTTGCTTTCTTGAAGATGTTCTGCTGAATGTTGTCAAGCAGCCCCTTTATGTATTGGGCAATACCTTCAACGGGAACGTTTTCTTTTTCAAGAGTGTCGCGGCGCATGATTTCCACTACACCCTGCTCCAAGTCGCGTGCACCCAGAACCAAGCGTACGGGAACTCCTTTCAGTTCATAGTCGGCAAACTTGAAGCCGGGGCGTTTGTTGTCGGCATTGTCATACTTTACACTTACTCCCAAAGCTTTCAAATCATTTACTATTTCTTGTGCTTTAGCATCCAGCTGTTCCATCTGGGCAGGTTTTCCGATGGGGATAATTACAACCTGGATAGGAGCCAGGGCAGGGGGTAATACCAAACCGTTATCGTCAGAGTGGGTCATGATAAGTGCTCCCATCAGACGGGTGCTCACTCCCCAGCTTGTAGCCCAAGCATATTCGGGTTTGTTTTCTTTATTTAGGAATTGTACATCGAATGCCTTACCGAAATTCTGACCCAGGAAATGGCTGGTACCGCTTTGCAGTGCCTTGCCATCCTGCATCATGGCCTCGATGGTATAGGTGTCTAATGCACCGGCGAAACGCTCAGTCTCGCTCTTTACTCCCTGTACTACGGGTACTGCCATATATTTTTCCGCAAATTCAGCGTAAATCTTCAACATTTGGCGTGCGCGTTCTTCTGCCTCTTCTCTGGTGGCATGAGCGGTGTGTCCTTCTTGCCAGAGGAATTCTGCAGTACGAAGGAACAGTCGGGTGCGCATTTCCCATCTCATTACGTTACACCATTGGTTGCAAAGTACTGGCAGGTCACGGTAAGAATGAATCCAGTTCTTGAAGGTATTCCAGATGATGGTTTCGCTGGTGGGGCGTATGATGAGTTCTTCTTCCAAACGTGCGGCAGGGTCAACTACCACTCCGTCGTGTGTTTCGTTGGTTTTCAGACGATAGTGTGTAACAACGGCGCATTCCTTGGCAAAACCTTCAACATGTTCTGCTTCTCTGCTGAGGAAAGATTTAGGGATGAGCAGGGGAAAGTAAGCGTTCTGCACTCCGGTTTCCTTGAACATCTCATCCAGAATGCGTTGCATTTTTTCCCAGATGGCATAGCCGTAAGGCTTTATCACCATACAGCCGCGCACGTCGGATTGCTCGGCCAGGTCGGCTTTAACTACCAGTTCGTTGTACCATTTTGAGTAATCCTCACTTCTTTTGGTGAGGAATTCTAATTCTTTTGCCATAGGTAAAATGTGAGTTTTTGTGAAAATTTTTGCAAAAATACGAAAAATAACGCAAAATCATGTTCCTGTTGAATAAAAATATATATCTTTGTGTTTGAAAAAAGGCAGATATAGAGAGCATAAGTATCTTTGATGTCTTACATTAAGTATTAGGCTTGGAATTGTTAACATTATATTAATATTAATTTTTAGGAACTATGAAATTATTCAAGACAATTGCCGGTGTGGCCGGAATCTCAATTTTGTTGTCAGGTTGTGGAGCCTCTAATACGCTTAAGGGTTCGTTGATTGGTGCCGGAGGCGGCGGTGCTTTGGGTGCCGGTGTGGGTGCATTGATTGGCAAGGCAACTGGAAACGCAGGTAAGGGTGCTGCTATTGGTGCCGCAGCCGGTGTGGCAGTGGGAACAACTGCAGGAGCGCTCATCGGACGTAAGATGGACAAGGCTAAGGCCGCTGCTGCCGCTGCAATGGCAGACGCAACGGTTGAGACCACAAAGGACGGTCGCGGTCTGGAAGCCGTGAAGGTAACCCTTGACAATGGCGTGCTTTTCGCTGCCGGAAAGTCAGACTTACAGCCTGCCGCCAAGACATCCCTGAAGAAGTTTGCCAGCGAAGTGCTTAACATTTATTCAGATGTGGATGTTTCTATTCAGGGTTTTGCCAGCAGCGACGGTTCAGACGCTCTTAACCTTTCGCTCAGCCAGAGCCGCGCCAATGCCGTTAAGGCATACCTTACCGGAACCTGCCGTGTAGACCCCTCTCAGATTACCAGTACCGAAGGTTTTGGCGAGAATCCCGATTTCTTGGTATATGGTCCTGACGGAAAAGAAGACCGTGTGGCCAGCCGCCGTGTAGAAATCTATCTCTATGCCAGCCAGGAAATGATTGATGCGGCAAATGCCGGAACTTTGCAATAATGAACTTGCTGAAACGTATCCAGCGGACGATAAGATGGATTGTGCTCCTGTTTTTGGGGAGCACAATCCTTTTTGTTTTTGCATACAAATGGATGCCTGTTCATATAACCCCATTAATGGTTATACGATGCGCACAACAGGTGTCCCGTGGCGAGACCATTCGTATGCGGCATCATTGGGTGCCCATGGACTCCATGTCAGTTTATATGCCCGTGGCAGTGATGGCCAGTGAAGACCAGCGTTTCCTTACGCACAATGGCTTTGATTTTGTGGAAATTCAGAAGGCCGTGAAGGATCATAAGGAAAAAGGCAAGAAACTTCGTGGGGGCAGCACCATATCGCAGCAGACGGCTAAGAATGTTTTTTTGTGGCCGGGTTCCAGTTGGTTAAGAAAAGGTTTGGAAGCCTATTTCACGGTCCTGATAGAATGTATTTGGGGCAAACGCCGTATTATGGAAGTGTACCTCAATTCCATAGAGATGGGAGATGGCGTATACGGGGCCGAGGCAGTAGCCCAGTGGCATTTCAATCGGTCAAGTTCCGAACTGACTCGTGCAAATTGTGCTCTTGTGGCGGCAACTTTACCCAACCCGTTAAAGTTTGACAGCCGCAAGCCATCAAAGTATATACTCCGGCGCCAGACCGCCATAATGGGCCAGATGCGCCATATCTCTGTTTTCCCTGCAAAATAGTCACTTTTTGTCAAAGAGACTTTGCAATTTTAGGTTTTTTCATTAACTTTGTACCCGTTATTATCAGAAATGGGTATGCTTGAAACATTCTTTCGTACACATCGTTACTTGTTGGAGCACTTGGGTGTCCCAGTGCGCCGTGCGCTGATGGACGAGATAAATTGGCGCGACCGTTTGATAGGAATCAAAGGCAGTAGAGGAGTAGGTAAAACCACATTCCTGCTTCAATATGCTCGTGAAAATTTTGGCATGCGTGACCGCCGTTGTCTCTATGTCAATATGAACCATTTCTATTTCCAAGGGCATGCCCTGCATGAGTTTGCCGGCGAGTTTGTACGCTCCGGAGGTCAGGTGCTGCTTATTGACCAGGTGTTCAAACAGCCCCGATGGAGCCAGGAAATCCGTCTCATTTATGACCGCTATCCCCATTTGCGCGTGGTTTTTACCGGTAGTTCGGTAATGAGACTGAAGGAGGAAAACCCCGAGTTGTGCGGGCTGGTCAGCAGTTATAATTTGCGCGGTTTTTCGCTTCGCGAGTACATCAATATCCGTACCGGTCTGGAACTTCGTCCGCATGGACTTCGTGAAATTCTCAACCGCCACGAGCGTATTGCTGATGAAGTATTGGCAGAGGTCAATCCCATGGAATATTTCGAAACGTATCTGCATTATGGCTATTACCCCTTCTTCCTGGAGAAGACAGATTTTACGGAGAATCTGCTTAAGGTAATGAATATGATGATAGAAGTGGATATTCTGCATATCCAGCAGATTGAATTGAAGTACCTTTGCAAAATTAAGAAGCTGCTATATCTTTTGGCCACCAACAATGCCTGTGCACCCAATGTGAGCCAGCTTGCCACAGACGTGGCAACCAGCCGCGCAACAGTCATGAACTACATTAAGTATCTCAATGATGCGCGCCTTATCAACATGGTTTTCCGTAACGAAGACAAATTCCCCAAGAAACCGGCTCGCCTGCTTATGCACAATACCAACCTAATGTATGCGTTGGCACCCAGGGAACATGTCGATCGCCAACTTTTGCTTGAAACCTTCTTCCAGAATGCTTTGTGGGGGCGCCACGACTTGGCTGTGGGCGACCGCAGGAGTACATTTTTTGTGGACGGAGACCAGCGCTATCGCATCGTAACCGAGGATGTAATGCGTCGCAGCAGCGATGTGGTCTATGTGCAGGGGGACATATTAAAAGGCAAGGACCTTACCATACCCTTGTGGATGTATGGCTTCCTGTATTAGCCTTTAGACATAGAAAAAATAAGAAGACGATATATATTTATACATAATTAAACATTGACGATTATGGCAAAAGAAAAGAAATTTGTGACATGGGATGGTAATACCTGTGCCGGACATGTAGCCTATATGTTCAGCGAGGTGGCTGCCATCTATCCCATCACTCCCTCATCTCCCATGGCGGAGCATGTGGACGAATGGGCCGCTCAGGGTCGTAAGAACCTTTTTGGCGACACAGTAATGGTACAGGAAATGCAGTCCGAAGGTGGTGCTGCCGGAGCCGTGCATGGTTCGCTCCAGGCCGGTGCGCTCACTACAACTTTCACCGCATCCCAGGGTCTGTTGCTGATGATCCCCAATATGTACAAGATTGCCGGAGAGTTGCTCCCCAGCGTATTCCATGTGTCAGCCCGTACAGTGGCCACACATACGCTCAGCATCTTTGGTGACCATAGTGACGTGATGGCTTGCCGTCAGACTGGTTTTGCCATGTTGGCAGAAGGCAGCGTGCAGGAGGTTATGGACCTCAGTGCCGTAGCACATTTGGCTGCAATTGAGGCTCGCGTACCCTTCATCAACTTCTTCGACGGTTTCCGTACCTCTCATGAGTATCAGAAGGTGGAACTCATTGAGGAAGATGATGTTCGCGACCTTGTAGACCAGAAGGCTGTGAGCGAGTTCCGCTCTCGTGCCCTCACCCCCGAACGTCCTTTGGCAAAGGGTATGGCAGAGAACCCCGAGACATTCTTTGCTCACCGCGAGTCCTGCAACCGCTATTACGATGCTGTTCCCGCAATTGTAGAAAAGTACATGGCAGCCATCAGCGAACGTACAGGCCGTGAATATAAACTGTTCTCTTACTACGGAGCCGAAGATGCTACCGAGGTAATCATCCTGATGGGTAGTGCCACCGAGGCTGCCCGCGAGGCCATTGACTATGCCAATGCCAACGGCAAGAAGTATGGTATGGTCAGCGTTCATCTGTACCGTCCCTTCAGCGTGAAGCACCTGTTGGCGGCAGTTCCCGAAACCTGCCAGCGTATTGCAGTTCTTGACCGTACAAAGGAACCCGGAAGCAACGGCGAACCTCTGTTGCTCGATGTCAAGGATGCCTTCTATGCAACAGAACGCAAACCTCTCATCGTGGGCGGACGTTACGCATTAGGCTCTGCCGACGTTACTCCTACCATGATTCTTGGTGTATACGAGAATCTGGAACTTCCCCAGCCCAAGGACCACTTTACCGTGGGTATTGTGGACGACCTTACCTTTACCTCATTGCCTGTTAAGGAAGAGATGGCACTGGGCGGAAAGGGCATCTTCGAGGCCAAGTTCTTCGGTTTGGGTGCAGACGGAACCGTTGGCGCCAACAAGAATTCAGTGAAGATTATAGGAGACAATACCGACAAGTATTGCCAGGCCTACTTCTCTTATGACTCAAAGAAGTCAGGAGGTTTCACCTGCTCACACCTTCGTTTCGGCGATACCCCCATTCGTTCTACATACCAGATCAAGACTCCCAACTTTGTGGCATGCCATGTCCAGGCTTATCTGCGCATGTATGACGTGCTTCGCGGCTTGCAGCCCGGAGGCCAGTTCTTGCTTAATACCATTTTCGAAGGCGAGGAGCTGGTAAACTTCATCCCCAACAATCTGAAGAAGTATTTTGCCGAAAAGAACATTACCGTTTACTATATCAATGCAACCAAGATTGCTCAGGAAATAGGTTTGGGCAACCGTACAAACACCATTCTCCAGTCTGCATTCTTCCGCATCACCGAGGTTATCCCCGTAGAATTGGCCGTAGACCAGATGAAGAAAGCCATTGTCAAGTCTTATGGCAAGAAGGGCCAGGATGTGGTGGATATGAACTTTGCAGCCGTAGACCGCGGCGGTGAGTACAAGGTACTGCCCGTAGATCCCGCCTGGGCTTCTCTGCCTGCCGATGAGAAGGTGGCAAACGATGACCCCGACTTCATCAACAATCTGGTACGCGTAATCAACGCACAGAATGGCGACCTTCTGCCCGTAAGCGCATACAAGGGTATTGAGGACGGAACTTGGCAACAGGGAACCTCTGCTTATGAAAAGCGTGGTGTGGCAGCTTTCGTGCCCCAGTGGAATGCCGAGAACTGTATCCAGTGTAACAAGTGTGCCTTTGTTTGTCCCCACGCAGCCATCCGTCCCTTCGTGATGACTGATGCCGAGGTGGCAGGCTTCCAGGGAAAGACCCTCGAGATGAAGGCTCCCGCTCCCATGAAGGGCATGCACTTCGTTATCCAGGTAGACGTGAAGGACTGTCTGGGCTGCGGCAACTGTGCCGACGTATGTCCCGGCAATCCCAAGTTGGGCGGTCCCGCACTGAAGATGGTTGCTTATGACTCTTCTTCAGCCGAAATGATTCAGGAGGATACCAACTGGACGTACTGCGTGAAGCAGGTGGCCAGCAAGCAGGACCTGGTGGACATCAAGCAGAGCCCCAAGAACAGCCAGTTTGCACAGCCTCTCTTCGAGTTCAGCGGTGCTTGTTCAGGTTGTGGCGAGACTCCTTATGTCAAGCTCATCAGCCAGCTCTTTGGCGACCGCGAAATGGTGGCCAACGCAACCGGTTGCTCTTCAATCTATTCCGGTTCAATTCCTTCTACGCCCTATACCACCAACGCCAAGGGTCAGGGTCCTGCATGGGGCAACTCACTCTTCGAGGACTTCTGCGAGTTCGGAATGGGTATGGTATTGGCAAACAAGAAGATGAAGAGCCGCATTACCGAACTCTTGAAGCAGGTAATCGCTGCCGACGGTGCTTCTGCCGAGTATAAGGCTGCAGCCCAGCAGTGGATTGACCAGCAGAACGATGCCGAAGGCTCTAAGGCTGCCGCAGCTGTGCTCAAGCCCTTCATTGCCGAAGGTGCTGCCGCAGGATGCGAGGTTTGCAAGCAGCTGAAGGAACTTGACCATTATCTGGTTAAGCGCAGCCAGTGGATTATCGGCGGCGACGGTGCCTCTTACGATATCGGTTATGGTGGTCTCGACCACGTTATCGGTAGCGGTGAGGACGTAAATGTCTTCGTGCTCGATACCGAAGTTTACTCCAACACCGGAGGTCAGGCTTCAAAGGCTACTCCTATCGGTGCCATCGCACAGTTCGCCGCCAACGGCAAGCGTGTGGGCAAGAAGGACCTTGGTCTGATGCAGGCCACCTACGGCAATGTATATGTGGCACAGGTGGCAATGGGTGCCGACCAGAGCCAGTGCCTCAAGGCTATCCGCGAGGCCGAGGCATGGCACGGACCTTCGCTCATCATCGCCTACGCTCCCTGTATCAACCACGGACTCCGTGCCAAGGGCGGTATGGGCAAGAGCCAGGCCGAGGAGGCTAAGGCAGTTGAGTGTGGCTACTGGCACTTGTGGCGTCTGAATCCTGCATTGGCTGAGGAAGGAAAGAACCCCTTCCAGATGGACAGCAAGGAACCCAACTGGGACAAGTTCCAGGATTTCCTCGAGGGCGAGGTACGCTTCCTTTCACTGAAGAAGGCAGCCCCCGATGCCGCACAGGAACTCTACGATGCTTGTAAGGTAGCCGCACAGCGCCGTTACAAGAGCTACATCCGCAAGTCTCAGGAAGACTGGAGTCTCGACTGATAAAGATATAATTCAAACACGATGATATGTGTGGAAAACCGCAGCAATGTGGGTTTTCCACACATTTTTTTATGGGATATTCTTCGTCCTCATTCCAGCCAGGAAACGTATGCTCAGGCAATGCTCTTTGCTCTTCCGTAGAGCACAACATATCTTCAGAAAATGCTATAAATGCATGGCCAAAAACATCAATATTGCTACTTTTCTGAAATATAACGCTGAAATTGTTGTAAGACAGCGCTATAATTGTTATTTTTGCACTGTGAAAGTTTTGTTTCAGCGGCTGAAACATATATTTCAGCTCATGAAACATGTATTTCAGCAGCTGAAATATGTATTCCAACTGCTGGAACAAGAATTTGAGTGTTAAGAAAAAACTTTTTCAGTTAAATAAAAAAACAATTTTACTACTGTCAGAACAAAAGTTTAATACTGTTTAAAATAGAAGGAGGAAGAACATGGTAAAGTATTATTTGCAGGAATTACCAGAGGCTATCGGTGGAGAAAAAAAGAAGGTTTGTCCCAAGATGTTGGTTAACAGGCAGATTAGTACCAAGGAACTGGTGGAACGCATCCAGTTGAAGTCCGGAGTGTACCGCGAAGGAATAGTGAGCGGAATGCTGATGACACTTGCGGACACGCTGGTGGATTACCTTTCCCTGGGCTATACGGTAAAGATTGACGGTCTGTGTACCCTCTCAGTGTCATTGGATTTCGATGATGACAAACCCACAGAGATGGAGGGCAACGAAGACAAGATGAAGTACCGCCACGTCAAGGTGAGGGACATAAATTTCAAGTCGGACAAGATGCTGGTAAAGGCGCTCAGGCAGAAGATGACCTTTGAGCGCTGCCGCGGAGGAGTAAACAGGATAAGCAAGTCGGCTTATTCCAAGGCGGAACGCATAGAAAGGGCAGTGGAGTTCATCAAGGAAAACGGCAGTATCAGTCTGTACCAGTATTGCGCGCTCAACGATCTGTCTCGTTCAACCGCATCCAGGGAGCTGAAGGCCGAATGTCGTAAGCCGGATAGCCCTATTGACACCTACGGTTCTGCTACACATAAGACATGGGTGTTAAGGGAAATAGAGGAATGATTATGTCAGGCAAAATCATGAAAACAATGTCAATAAGGATTCTTAGAATTACAGCGTATTGCCTTGTGCAGATGACTGTAGCTTGTGTCGCCTTGGCGCAGACTGAGGTGCGTTTTAGGGACAATGTCCCCGTGTTTGTAGTGGACGGCAAGGAAGTGGCGGCAGCTCCATCGGAAGGTTTGTGGTCAGTGGCCGCAGGATGGAAGGACGGATGGATGACCGACTGGCACCATGCACAGCCAGCCGAAACGGAGAAGAGCGGCGAGTGGACCATAGTAAAGGGACAGATGGAGTTGCAGGGCGGAACGTTGCATCTGCGGGATGCCTATCGTGTTACGGACGGAAATCTGCTTCGTTGTGTGCGCCGCTATGAATGGAAGGGCCGTGAGCCCTTGAAAGGCGTAACCCTTGCTGTGCGCTGGCAGGTCTGGGGAACGGCCCTGCGTCCCTTCCTGCCCGGTATCCTGTATTACGGCAACAAGAACGGAGCCAGGGTGAATGACCGCATTATCCCGGTTTATACAGGTGCTGAGGGCGAGTTTGCCATCTTTGAGGAACACCGTTATCCCATGCCCTTTGCCATGCTTGAGGATGCAGCCGGGAGCTACGCCGTTGCGTTGCACACCACCCCTTCGCCCGTCAGAGGGACAAAGCGCCAGGACCTTTGGTGGTCCATGGGTGTTGAGGCACAGCGCGATGCCGGCAGCCTGGTACTCTATAGCGGCCCCATCGGCTATAACCGCACTCATAGCATTGCCAAAGCCTTGCAGCGCACCCCAATGGCCTATACCGACACCTATATAGATATGGAGCCAGGGCAGGTTATAGAGAAAGAGTTTGCCCTGGAAGCATATCCCATTACCGCGCGAGGAACGGGCTTTCAGCGTCCGCTCTATACCTCGCTCGACCTTTTCAGGCCTTACGATGCCGAGCGCTTCCCCTCCTTCGGCGAGATAGTACAGGGCAAATACCGCTTTTCGCAAAGCCGCTGGATGGAACTCGGCGGCGGAGCGGCAGGATATAATATGTATGATATGCGCTCGCGTAAGGCCGTTACCATGGGCTGGTGCGGACAGGCGGATTCCCCGGGCTACTATCTGCAGGTGCTTGGCAAGCGTCTGGCCGATGATTCCATCCCCGACAAGATTCAGCGCAGTCTGGACTTCCTGAGCGGCAGTACGGTGGATCCGCAGAACGGACTGTTCCCCGTCATTTATTCCGACGGCAGCTGGAAGGGTGGGGGCGACCCAGTTTCCTGCGGACAGGCCATGTACAATTTTGCAAAGGCTATAGAGAGTGCCCGCAAAGGCCGCAAGTTTGATACGGACAAGTGGGAGGCGTTTCTGGAAGAGGCATGCCGGGGCGTGAGCCGCCGCATTCTGTCGGACGAATGGAATCCCGTATCCACCAACGAAGGTTTCTACATAGCTCCCCTTGCCATTGCATCGCGCCTGTTCAAAGACCGCACCTTCCGTCAGGCCGCCGAGAAGGCCGCACGGCTCTATGCCGACCGCCATTTGCAGATGGACGGCTGTTATTGGGGCGGCACGCTCGATGCCACTTGCGAGGACAAGGAGGGGGCATGGGCAGCATTCCAGGGTTTTTTGGAACTCTATGAACGTTTCGGTGACAAGCAGTATCTGCAATGGGCCAGACACGCCATGGATGTATGTCTCAGCTATGTGGTGGTGTGGGACATTCCCCTTCCTGCCGGTCGTATGGCAGACCATAGTTTCAAGACAACCGGTTGGACCGTAGTGTCGGCGCAAAACCAGCACATTGATGTCTATGGCGTACTGTTTGCCCCCGAGGTGTACAAGATGGGCCGCCATCTCAAGGACGAGCGCCTGTGCCGTCTGGCGCGCGTGATGTACCGTTCGTGCTACCAGCTTACAGACCCCTTCGGCTCACAGGGCGAACAGCTCCAGCACACCAACTTTGCCCAGCGCGGCAACATGGACGACGTGTACAAACTGCGTGGCGGCTATTCCGAAAACTGGACCGTCTTTTGGATTACCGCCCATTTCCTTAATGCCGCCGCCCGTTTCACAGAAATGGGCGTGGAACCCTGACAATGTTCCGGTATCTTCATGCAGAAAGGGCACAAATGTGTCCTTTTTCTTGTATATAAAGGGTTTTTTGTGGCCATTTTGGTTGCGGCTTATAACGGAATTGTATAAATTTGCGCCCCGATAGCCGTATTTCCTGTCATTTTTGCCATAATCGGCATGGCGTAAACGAAGGAAAACTTCATTCTGCAGACAGGCGGATATGGCCGGATTGTTTATGACACACAAAAAATTATTATTAATTATAAACTAATTTAATTATGTTAAACGTAAAACGATTAGGCTGCACATTGTCTGCGGCCGCAGTCTGTCTGTTTGCCGGAATGACCGATGCCAAGGCGCAGAACGGTAATCCGCACACATTGACAGGCAATGTGACATTTTCCAACGTAACACTGAACTGGCAAGCTCCCGCCAGCGACATCAAGCTCCAGTGGCACAATGATTATGACTACAACGGAACTGATGGTGTGCAGAGCAATCCCCAGGGCGGTGTGGTTTACTATGTGGCCAGTAAGTTTACAAAGGAAGAACTGAAGGGTTATGTGGGCGAAGTGGTGGACAGCATGTCCTTCTTCCAGTATCGTCCCTCATACAAGGTAACCGGAATGATTTACGAGGATGGCGCTCCCGTGGTAGAACAGCCCGTAGACCTTAGCGGATTCGAGAAGAACACCGCACGCAAGTTCGCTCTCAGCACTCTTTACACCATTCCTGCTGATAAGGAAATCATGTTCGTGCTGAAGTACGAATACGGTTACAACCAGGAAATGACGGCTATCTGTGACGAAAGCCCCACCATCGGCAAGGGTAACCTCACCTCTCTGGACGGCAAGACCTGGAGCAGCAATGGCCCTGGTGACTATCTGATTACCGCTTATGTCAAGAACAATGACACGCAGTCTGTGCCCGACGGCTACAATGTGTATCGCGATGGTGTGAAGGTAAATGCAGAACTGATTACCGAGACCACCTACAGTCTCCAGGGCGAGGCCGACGGTAAGCATGACTATTATGTGACCGCTGTGTATGGTGCCACAGAAAAGAAGTCTGCCACCCTTACCTTCAACTGCACAGCTATCACAAGCCATGTGCCCACCGTATCAAGCCTCAAGTCTTCAGTTGAGGATTTGAACGGAACCCTTGAATGGACCGCTCCTCTTAGCCGCTCAAGCGAATTGACATGGAGCAGCAAGGAGTTCGGTACCACCATCGGCGGTACAAGTTCCACTCCCAAGGTGTGGGTTAAGCAGGAGTTTGACGCCAATGACCTCATTGCATATCCCAACCACAAGATTACCGCCATCAATACCTATACCAAGGGCGCGCTGACCACTGTGACTATCTTTGTCATGAAGAACGGTGTCATTGACTATCACCAGGTGATTGACGAGGCTGTGGTTAAGGCAATGGGCGAGGAAGGTGCCTGGACAAAGTTCACCCTGGCCACTCCTTACAAGCTTGAAGCCGGCAACAAGTATGCTTTCGGTTGCTATTTCACCCACGACAAGGGTGTGAAGCCCATTGCAACAGACAATTCAGTAGGTCTGAACAAGAAGGGTAACTCTTTCTCAACCTCATCTCCCAAGTCAAGCGGTTTCGAAGCGTCAAATCCCTCATGGAAGACCCTGGCCGACGGAAACATTCCCGGAAACTTCATGCTGACTGCTGATATGGTAGCTGATGGTGAAGAGACTTCTGCCGCTCCCGAGATTGCAGGCTATGACATCTACCGCAACGGTGCGCTGGTAGCCGCAGACGTGAAGGAACTGAAGTATACCGATACCGTTGAGGACCTCGGCACATACTGCTACGGTGTTGTGGCCAAGGGCAAGGACGGTCGCCTGTCTCCCGCAAAGGAAATAGATGTAACCTATACACTCCCCGCTGCCTACGAAGCACCCGTAATCCTTTCAAGCACCATCGATGAGAACAACAAGCTCGACCTCACCTACAGCGCCGAGGCCATCGAATTGAAGCACTATGACGCTGCCGCTTATATGGCTGGCTTTGCCGAGGAGATGCCCGACCTGCTTTACGGTGCCAAGTTTACCAAGGAAGAACTGGCTGGCTGTGTGGGTTATGAACTCAACTCTCTGAAGTTTGCCATCGGTGAAGGTCTCAGCACCTTCCACATCGAAGTGTACGAGTCTGGCAATCCCGCTCCCATCTACTCAGAGGAGATGAAGGACATTGAACCTGGTTATGTGTACACCACAAACCCCTCTTCAAAGATTACCATCCCCGCTGACAAGGATCTCTATCTGGTTTACAAGGCCACTCTCCCCGCCAACAAGTCTGCCATCATCGTTGACGCCGGCCCCGCAGTTGAGAACGGTGCAGTAGTGAGCCTGACTGGTGGTGCAAACTGGTTCAAACTGGGTACTATCGCTCCCGACTTGAAGGACTATAACATTGTGATCAGCGGTATTGCTGTTCCCGCAACCGGCGGCAGCAGAGCCAAGGCTGTTGTGCTGGGCGCACAGGACGAGGCATTTGAGAACCTGCCCGAGAAGATTGTGGCCAAGGCAAAGGATATTGACTATACAGCGGATGAGTTCGGTGTTGAAAGCACTGTGAAGCCCGCCAAGAAGGCTGCAAGACTGGCTCCCGCCAAGCCCAAGGCACTGTCTTACCGTGTATACTGCAACAACGAAGTGGTACAGGACGGCGAGTCTACAAGCTACACCGAGATCATCAGCAACTATGGTGTGTTCAACTATCATGTTACTGCTGTTTATGAAAAGGGATGGGAATCACCCGCAAGCCGTGTGATCAGCATCACCAACGACATCAAGCAGGCTCCTGCCGCTCCCTACGATCTGGCCGGTGAAGAAGGAGAAGAAGGCTTCAACCTTACTTGGAAGGCTGCTTCAGAGTCTCCCGTGCTGAAGGTTCACAACGGCAACATCGACTGGAAGCAAGGTTGTGGCATGACCAGCTCAAACAACTCTGGATTCCAGGTAATGAAGTTCGATGCCTCTCAGGTTGCTGACAAGGTGGGTATGGAAATCAGCCACATCCGTTTCGGACTTATCGACAACAACGTGACCAGCGCTTCTGTCATCGTGATGAAGAACGAGAACGTAATCTACGAACAGGAAGTGGATATTGAAACCCTCGTTGTGGGATGGAACGAAGTACGTCTGAACAATCCCGTTACCATTGAGGCCGGACAGGATCTTTATGTAGGTTATCACCTTACATACAAGAAGGGCGTGAAGCCCATGGCCGGAGACGCCGGTCCCGCAGTGGCAGGATATGGCGACCTGATCTCTTCATCTGGCTCAAACGGTTACTGGTATTCATTGATGACCAAGTATAAGCTCGATTTCAACTGGGTGATTGAGGCTGTGCTGAAGAAGCCCGACACCAAGATGGCAAGCAGAGCCAAGCGTGCTGCCGATGCCGTTACTTACAATGTATATTGCAATGGCAAGGCAGTGGCAACCGGGCTCGAAACCACCACTTATGCCGTAGCCAAGGGTGCCTATGGCCGTTACACCGTAACCGCAGTGACAGGCGAGGTTGAGTCTGCAGAGTCTAATGCTATCAACTACAGCAACGCCACCGGCATCGCCGGCGTTGAGGATGTCAAGGCAACCGTAAACGGTGTGTACAGCATCGACGGAAAGATGATCAACGAAAACGGAACAACAGAGGGTCTGAAGAAGGGCATCCACATTGTGAACGGAAAGAAGATCATCACCAAGTAAGACAGTTGTCCATTAGAGGACACTTGAAATAAGGGATGTTCTAAAAATTATGTCGCGTTGATTTTCGTTCTTTTTTCGGATGTGCTTTTGAAAGTTGAAGAAGGAACATAGCGGGCTATGTGACTGATGAGACTTGACAAAATGACACCGGAAGGGACGAAAAGCAGCCGAAACGGAGGACGCCAGAAAAGGTAAAAACCTAAATTCAGAATTTTTAGAACATTCCTTAACCCTTTCGGCCATCCCACTCTTTTTACGGAACGGGATGGCCTTTTTTATGCAATGCGTTGCGAAGGCCAACTCAATGCATTGCATCAGCTATCGCAATGCATTCCGTTACCCGTTGCAATGCATTGCGTTTTTGAGGGCAGTAGCACCCGTGTCTTGTGCTAGGCAGTATAGGACAGAACGAAAATGTGAAAAAAAAGTTAAATAACGCTTATCCCGCAGAGGGAAAACTATGCGGTTTAGACGGAATTTGTTATCTTTGTTGTCAAAATCATTAAAATTCACATAAATATCATTAATTATTAACTCAAAAAAAATTATTCTCATGAGAAAACGATTACTTCGTGGGGCACTCGCAGGATTCTTCCTGATGACTTGTGCCAATGCATGGGCACTGGATGAAGTGGACGGATGCTATCAGATTGGCACCGCACAGGATTTGGTGGACTTTGCAACTCTGGTTAATGAAGGTAAGGCCGAGGCACAAGCTGTGTTGACGGCAGACATTGACCTGACGGGCGTGGAATGGACCAGTATCTCCATGTTCCGAGGAACATTTGACGGTCAGGGTCACAGCATTACAAACTTCAATTACACCACAACTGGTGACAATCAAGGATTCTTCGGTCAGATTATGGGTGCAACCCTGCAGAACTTCAGCATTGGCGGTACGCTCAATGCCATGAATGGTGCAACGGGAACTATTGGTTATGCCGATGGTGGTTCTGTCATCAAGAACGTACACTGCGGTGTGGATGTAAATGTCGAGAACAATGGCCATTGCGGAGGTCTGGTAGGTTCTTTGCGCGATACATGGATTGACGGATGTACCTACAGCGGAACATTCACCATCATCCATGAAAAGGGCGACTCTGACGGTGGTATTGCCGGTTATTCTAATGTCGGTAAGATTACAAACTGTCTGTTCTCCGGAAAGATTATCGTTATGCACGCCGGAAACAACTGTGGCGGTATTCTTGGATACGTCAACAACGGTGATTTCAAGGGCTTGCATGGCAACTTGAGTATCGGTACCGTAGAGGGTGGAACCAGTGGTAAGGTTGCTGCCGTTCTGGGTCATTGCAACACCGGAACCAAGAAAGAGAGAGTTACAGGTAACTTCTATCTGGAAGGAACCTCTGTTATCGGTATGGGCGGTGCCAATGCAGTGGAAACTCCTGCGGTAACTGAGGAGCAGTTGGCCAGCGGTGAAATCGCATATCTGCTGAATGTCCACAATGAGGCTCCCGCCTGGTTCCAGTTGCTTGGTACAGATCCCATGCCTACCCGTACAGGAACGGCAGTGGTTTACCAGTCTGGTACTTACAACTGCGACGGCACTCCCGCAACCGAACTCACTTATACCAACACCGAGACAGAACCCGTTCACACTCCTCATAACTATGACGAGAACGGCTTCTGCGATGCTTGTGGCGCACTTCAGCAGGGCGAGGACGGATATTATGTAATCTCTACCCCCATGGCACTGCGCTGGGTGGCTCAGCAGGTAAACGCTGGTGTTTCTCCCATGAACCTGCGCATTGTGGCCGACCTGGACCTGGGCGGTGAGGATTGGACTCCCATCGGTAACGACAGCCACATGTTTGCCGGAGATGTTGACGGTGGTTTCCATACCATCAGCAACATGGTGGTGAACCATACAGAACCCGGAGCCGGACTTTTCGGTACTGTATCCAAGGGTACCATCAAGAACCTGTTGATTGACGAGACTTGTTCTGTAACTGGTGTCAAGTATGCTGGTGGTCTTATCGGTCACTCTTCTGGTGCAAACACCGTTAACATCATTCAGGTTGGTGTAATGTGTGACGTAACTTGTCAGGGCGAGGCCGCTGCCGGTCTTATTGGTAATGCCAATGCTTCAAGTGTATGTAACATTACCCGTTGCTTCACCACCGGTACCATTACCGCAGAAAAGGATGCCGCTTGTTTCTCTGGATGGCAGGGTAATGTAGGCGCCAAGATTACCGACAGCTGGAGTATCTCTCCCGTAACCGGTTTCCAGGCCGAAAACCGTTATCTGGCCCGTTATGGCGGACTGACCATGACCAATTGCTACTGTCCCTTCGGTACTCAGGGCACCCATATTGAAGAAGAGGATGTGGCCAGCGGTAAGCTCGCTTTCCTGTTGAATGGCAGCTCATTCATCAATCCTTCTTGGTTCCAGACCATTGGTCAGGACCTTTATCCCGGATTTGACAACACACGCGGTGTGGTTTACCATGCTGGTGACGGCGTTTATGCAAGCATTACAGACGAGGCTTCCTTCAAGACCTTTGCCGCCGCCGTTGTGGCTGCAGAACAGACCTTTGCACAGGAAACTGTTGCTACTCAGACTTTGCTGGATGCTTACTTGGCAGAAACACAGGCTTTGGCAGGCATTGCAGACCGTGATGCTTTCCTGGAGGCCTACGTGAAGTTGATGGAAACTCGCAAGACCGTTGAGGCATCGGCCGCAGCTTATCAAACTTATAAGACTGCTTGCGAAGAGATTATCGCTTACCTGGAGGCCAACCCCGTATCAGGAGAACTGTATGATGTGCTGGCTTCTTATCTGAATGATGAAATTGAGCCCGGAGAAGATTTTGCAAACGGTAGCTTCCTTTATATCATGACCAGCCATGTGCTGACAGACGAACAGATTGCAGCCGAGCAGGCGTATGTGGAAGACCTGTTGAAGCAGGCTATTACAGCCGACTATGTGGCAGGATCTGAGGTGACCAACCTGTTGACCAACCCCTACTTGGATGACAAGTTCGAAGGTTGGGAAAGAACATACCAAGGCAGCATGACTCCCGCCACAGTGGAAGGCGTAATGTCTGCCGCTGAAGCATGGAATTGCACCTTTGACATGCACCAGACCCTTACCGGCATGAAGAACGGTATCTATCTCTTGCAGGCAAATGCCGCTTACCGTGCAGCCGGTGACCTCTACAACACCTTGCATGCAGCCCAGCTCTATCTGAACGGAAACGTGAACTACGTAATGATGGAAGCAGAAGATGTCATTACCAAGGACGCTGCTGTGGATGGCGAGAACTGTCACCTCACTGGCGATGCAACTGACTACAGCTATATAATGGGCGAGTTGGAAGGCTATGTTCCCATGGGACCCATTGGTTGTGCTTACGCGTTCAAGGGCAACCGCTATGTGAACTATGTGGCTGTGGAAGTTACTGACGGCAACCTGACCGTAGGTATCAAGAACCCCGGCACTGGTCTGGAGAAAGACTGGACAGGATTCGGACAGTTCCGTCTGTTCTACCTGGGTACTGCTGAACAGGCAAACGAAGCGCTGGACAAGGTGTTGGCAGGTTATGCAGACCGTGCTGCCACCATTTCTGCATTCATTCATAGCGAGGCAGAGGACTATGCGAAGTATCCTAACTTCTCTCAGGCATTGAAGGACGAGTTGGCCGCTGCTGTTGAAGCTATCGCAACTGCTACTGACGGAGCTGCCAAGATGGAACTCGCAGGCAAGTTCTCTCAGCTCTTCCAGCAGATTTACGAGTGCCGCCAGGCATACGTAACTATGGTTGCCACAGCTGAAAGCGTGTACACCATCATTCAGGAAATGTATGATCAGGGCTTTATCGCAAGCGAGGATAGAGATCCCGTATATGCCGACTACAATGCAGCTTGGGATGCGTTCATTACCGGTAGTGCCTCTGCAGAGGATGCTTTGGCCATTGTGGATAAGTTCAACTCCAATACTCTCTATCCTCCTTTCAAGGACGATGCTTACCAGCTTTCAACCACTCGCGACTGGACCATCTTTGCCATGATGGTAAATGCTGGTGCAGCTGATATTAACGGTGTATTGTGTGCCGACCTCGACTTTACCGATACTCCTTTCATCCCCATCGGATGGAATCTGGTAGATGACGGTGCAACCGCCAACGATACTTATCCTTACAAGGGAACCTTCGACGGAAAGGGACATACCATCAGCAATGCAGTAGTGTTCAAGCCCAGTGCCATCGGTGTGGGTGTGTTCGGTAGCATTGCAAGCCCTGCTGTAATTCGCAATCTTCGTCTGGACAGCACTTGTGCCATCACAGGTAATGACCGTGCCGGTCTGGTAGGCCGTAGTACTGGTAGCGGTGATGTTTGGTTGGAGAACCTGGGTAACGAAGGAACCGTATCAGCCAATGTGGCTGCCGCAGGTATTCTTGGAAATGCCAACAGTGGCAACATTGCCCACATCAAGAATTGCTATACCACCGGTGCCATTACTCAGGCATCAGGAGTTGACAGTTGGAAGAACTGCGCCCAGATTTGCGGTTGGTTCGGAACTGTTGGCGGTAGCGTGGAGAACTGCTGGTCAATCAGTACTGTAACCGGACACGACGGTATGGATCAGTTCTTTACCCGCTATGGAGCAGGCAACGACAAGGTTGTTCTCATCAACAACTACAGCAACAACGGTGACGGCAAGAAGGCGACTATAGTGAATCTGGAACAGGTGAAATCAGGAGAAGTTACCTATAACTTGAACGGTGGTAACACTGAAAGTCCCGTATGGTTCCAGACTCTTGGTGAAGGTGGCGACCAGCACCCCGTACTGGATGCAACTCATCTGATTGTATTCAAGTCCGAAGACGGCACCTATTACAATGATAAGGAAAACGCCATTGTAGACGTGAATGCAGAACTGGGTCAGACCGTGAACGTATATGACGTACAGGGCCGTCTGCTCCGTTCTCGTGTTCCCGCTTCTGCCAGCCTGCAGGGAATGCCTCGTGGCATGTACATCCTCAAGGGTCAGAAGGGCGTGGGCCGTACGGTTGTAAAGTAAGTCAAAGTACATCTAAAGTAATTGGAAACGATGAAATTCTGTAAATATTTTCTTTTGCTTCTCGCAGCGGTGGCTTCGGTCACCGCTCGGGCGGCAACGGAAAAAATCCGCATCATGTCGTACAACATTCCCATGGGCAACATCCTTGTTACCGACGGTAACGGACGCAATACATGGGAGAACCGTTGTGCGGTCATTCACCAGTATCTGAACGATGTGGCTCCCGACCTTCTGGGCATGCAGGAGCCGGTGCGTCAGGAGTTGTGTGATATCCTGCGTGGCATTCCAAACTATGCCATGGTGGGCACTGCCCGTAACGATGGAAAAGAAAGCGGAGAATACACCGCCATCATCTATCGTACAGACCGTTTCCGCGTACTGGATACAGGGAATTATTGGCTTACGGAAACACCCGATGTGCATTCCCGAGTGGAAGGCTCATCGCATTACCGCATTGCCACATGGGCATTTATGGAAGATCTCCATAGCGGAGCACGTTTCCTCTATACCAATACCCATTTGAGTTATGATTCGGAGCCAGTGCGTATGGCACAGATTAAGGTAATAAAGCAGCACATGCTTGACTTGAACAACAAGTATGGAAAGAACCTGCCTCACTTCTTTACCGGTGACTTCAATATGAAGGAAACGGAAGAGAACTATACCTATGTGCTCAACTGGAAACTCATGCTGAAGGATTTATGGAGTTCTACCCGTAACCATTATCATTATTCAACGGGCAAGAATACACCTTCGGGCCGAATTGACTATATTTATGCCACAAGGAATGTGACTTCCACCTATGCCCAATGGGACAACCGCAAGACCCCTGACGGTTTTTGGATGTCTGACCACGATCCTTTGTGGGCGGATGCTCAGTTCATCACCAGTGCGGCAGATGATGCCCGCGGTGCCATTGTGAAAGCATGGAAAGAGGTGGACAGTGTGTATGCCTACACCAACACTCGTACCCGCCTGGTCAATACAGCTTCCCAGCTTTCTTCAGACGGATTGGAGGATGGTAATTCCATGCGCAATGCTATAGATTTGAATTCAAGTACCTACATCCATTCTCTCTACAGCAAGACTCCGCCTTCGCAGCCCCATTATCTGCAGGTGGAACTCAGGGACGAAAACGTTTCCAACTTCCGTTTTACCTATTATCGCAGAAACGATAACGTGGAATACGGACAAGGAGACCGTTGGAAAGACCTGATGATTACAGCCTCCGAGGATGGTGAGAACTGGAACTACATTTGTCATGTGTATAACTTTGGCGGAGACGTCGCCCGCAGCTACAGCAGTGAAAACATCGCCATGCGTAAACCTTATAAGTATGTGCGCTTCCATGTGCTTCACACGCCTGCAGAGCATTTGCGCAATGGCCATCCCCAGTACAGTGTGGCAGAGTTCCAGATGTACAAGAACGAGGTAACTCCCACATGCCTCTATGCCAAGCATCAGGAAGTAAAAGAAGCCACGGACGCCCTTACCGCACTGATTGACGAGGTAAGCCGCCAAGCCGAGGACGGTACCGTAACACGTGCTCAGGTGCAAGCGCTTGAAGAAGCCGCTGAGAACCTGCGCAATGCACGTTACAATGCGACGGCAATCGAAAGCGTTCCCGAACAGATGGCACAAAGCAAGGAAATGTTCGACCTCAATGGTCGCAAGGTACAGGCGCCTCAGAAGGGAATCTATGTTGTCAATGGCAAGAAATATCTGAAGAAATAACGCAACAGCCCCACTTGCATAGGACATCTGTCCGAATGCATTGTTGCAGTCCCGCTCCGTAAAAAGAGCGGGATTTTCTTGATTGTGTCTGGTAATGGCCTGAATTGTGTTGATTCATTGGACAAAATTAAGGGGACGATGGAGAAAATAGTGTCTATAATGCGTTTCCAAGACATAAATATTTCTTTTTCTGTATTTTTATAGGGTAATTGTCCCTATGTTTTAAATATTATTGCTAATTTTGCATAGTCTCCATGTCGAAAAGCCTACCAGCGGGTGGGAGAAGGGTGGGGACACATATTTGGGAAAGGCGTTTACTTGACGCTTTAAATTTGACGTGCCAGAATTCTCGCAAAGTTCTAACATCAGGTCAAAGGCAAAGCAACGGTGAATGTCTCATGGGTATGTAAGTATCCCTGTGCCTGTCTTTCAATGTATTTATGTATGTCGAAAGACAGGGCAGGTATATGATTATATCGACGTGGGACTTCGGCGTTGTTCGTTCTGACTTGATGGGCAATGCGAGAAGCCTTGGTACGTGGGACGAACAACAGACACAGTCTCCACGTCTTTTTTGTATCTGTACATGTCGTTAAGCCGTAAAATATAAAGGATTGACAATGTTTATGAGACACTATGTTAATTATATTATAACAATATTTATGTTTCTTCATTGGGGGCAATTATATGCTCAAAATGAGGAGAGAGAATTTAATATAGGTTTTAGAGTAAATGAATTTCATGTTGTTCCAACTTTTGCTGACAATAAAAAGGAAATAGACAGCCTCCTGCTTTTTCTACACCGAATCCAAACAGATTCTGCTCAATACTTTATAAATGTCATTTTTCGTGGCGCCGCATCCCCCGAAGGAAGTTTCCAATTAAACAAGATGTTGTCTCTCCAACGTATGAATGCGCTTGAAAAAATAGTCAGAGGTAAAATAGACATTTCTGAAACCATGGTAGAACGGGATGACAGTTATATCCCTTGGGACCATTTGAAAAGTAGGGTGGAAAAAGTGAATATGCCATATAAGGATTCTGTGATTTCTATTTTAGATAATGAACCAATATTGGTAGAATATAATAATGGCAAACTTATTGACCAACGTATCGTAAAATTACGGGAGATAGAAAATGGTAAAGTTTGGTTGCAATTGTTCAAAAATTATTTTGGAGATATGCGCAATGCTTCTGTTAAGTTTATAATGCAAAGGATTGCCAATATACCCAACTGTAAGTTGCCAGCATTGCCTTTTCCTGCTTTGTGCAACATAGATAGGAACAGAGAGAGAAAGATTCCATATCCATTAATTTCACCTGAACCGTTAAAGATTCTTGTTTGTCCAGAATGGACACGTCATATTTATCTTAAAACAAATTTTGTGGGATTGGCATTGCTGAATGCTAATATTTCGGGTGAAATTGACATTGCCAAACATTGGTCTTTTAATCTTCCCATTTATTATTCGGGTTGCAATTATTTCAAATCTACGATAAAATTCCGTACATTTTCCATACAGCCTGAGGTTCGCTATTGGCCTTCCGGATGGAATGATAGCTGGTTTGTTGGAACACATTTGGGGGTTTCGTATTATAACTTTGCATTTAATGGTGCTTATCGTTATCAGGATCATAATGGTAGAAGCCCATCTATTGGTGGAGGGCTATGCTTAGGATATCGTATGCCTTTGAGTGGGGACAATAAGTGGAAAATAGAATTTTCTGCGGGTGCAGGAGTATATCCAATCCACTATGATATATTCCGTAATACTCCAAGTACAAAGAATGGTCTGTTAGTGGACACAAAGCGCAAAACATATTTTGGGCTTGATCAAGCTTCTATATCGTTGGCATATACATTTGACTTGAAAACAGGAGGGAAGCGATGAGAAAGAATTTATACCATTTTGCATATATGTTTTTAATATTGCTTTCTGCATGTAATGTTCATGAATGGCCTAATACGCCTAAATTAGTGACACTTTGCCTCAGACTTAGCTATAAAACGGATATGACAGAATTGTATCATCAATACAACGGGGCTGAAGTTATCTTTAAAGAAAAGGGGGAAACCTATGACAATCAATTAGAAAGTGGAAGAATCCGTTATATAATCCATGCCTATCCCCAAACTGGCAAACAAGGGGAAATACAAGAGTTCCTGTTTGAAAAGGATATTAAGAACGGTTACAACCAAGAATTTACTCTTGACGTGTTGCCTGGTGATTACGAATTTATTGTATGGTCAGACATTAAAGATAATGATGAAAAATATAGTCTTTATGATGCAAATAAGTTTGGCAGAATAAAATTGAAAAACGAACATAAAGGAAATACAGATTTCCGCGATGCTTTTAGAGGAACAGTTCAAATCTCACTTGTTGCTGATTGGAAAGAGGTTAGTCCTGACACGTTTGATGTAAACATGTTGCGACCTTTGGGCAAATTTGAAATGATTACCGATGACGTGATTGATTTTATCCACAAGTACACGTTAGATAATAGAATGACAAAAAATATGGATATTGAAGACTACAGTGTCAGAATTTATTATGCTGGATTTATGCCAAATGTATATAGCGCGTATACAGACAAACCAGTTGATTCCGCAATAGGTGTTTTTTTCGAAACCTCATTAAAAAAACTATCAGAATCAAAAGCGTCAATGGGATTTGATTATGTATTTGTAAGAAAAGAAGATTCGTATACAAGTATTCAGTTTGAAATTTGCGATAAAGGAGGAAGACAATTGACATTATCCAAAGTAATTGACATTCCGATAGGGAGAAACTATCATACAAAAGTTGTGGGGAGTTTTCTGACTGCAAGATCAAAAGAAGGGACATTAATAAATCCGACTTACAATGGAGACCACAATTTAGTCTTTCCTTAGGATGAACCAAAAATAAACTTAATATTATCTAAAACTTAAAATTATGTGTAACAAATTGTATGCTTTGGTGACGATTGCGATAGTTCTCTTCGTCACTTCATGTTCAGAAAACGAACTGTCTACTTTTTCTCCTGAAGAATTGGCTCAGGTTCAACTTTCAATTGACGTCGAAAACAAATTAGCAACGCGTGTAATCAGTGACGGGGCGGGCGCAAACACTCTCGTGTATGCTATATATGATGAGGAAGGTAAGACAATTGTCCCCAAAACCAAAGTTGAAAATATTAATGATCTTAAGAGGGGACATCAAATTACCTTACCATTGCTTTATGGAAAGACCTATACATCTGTTTTTTGGGCACAAAATTCAGCATGTACTTCATATACTATATCTGACGACATGGAAGTTACTGTAGATTATACAGGGCTGAACAATGATGAAACCCGTGATGCCTTCTTTGCCTCAGAAACATTTACTGTAAATACGTTAGATTATAAAAAAGAAGTGACATTAAGACGACCGTTTGCCCAAGTAAATGTCGGTTCGTATAAGTATGAAGTTGAGATGGCAGAGAAGTTAGGGTTCAAGGTTGCAAAATCCTCGGCAACCATTAAAGGTGTTTCCAATAAGCTCAACTTGATAACTGGTAAGACATCTGGCTATGTTGATGTTGAAACAGACGTGGTAGAAACAAATGAATTAGTTCAGGATGTGGAATATGAATCAGCAACGATACCTGCAGAAGACTTATGTGTTGACATAGACGATGATGGTACTAAAGAAGAGTTTTCATATCTTTCAATGTCATATATTCTTGCCGACGGGGATGCAAACGGGACAAAAGAAGACTCAGAAGGAAGAACGACACATGAGATGTCTTTTACCTTTTCTGACAACAGCGGGAATGATATAGTATTCAGCTCGGGCCTTCAAGCTGTCCCCATACAGCGAAATTGGCGTACAAACATTCTCGGACAGGTATTGTCTACCGAACCTATTAAACCAGGTATTTCTTTCGTTGTAAAAATAGATCCGACATATATTGATGATATAAACTATAACAATGGTTTCTTCTATATATATGATCAGAACACAACTATCGAGGAAAAGGAGTTTGTTTTCAGCAGTCTGGAGCATTCTGCAGAATTCGGTACCCCCAAAGGCACTGACGACATTGAACTGACATACAAGAATGTTTCCTTCCGTGGAAATATCGGATACATCTGCTTTGGCGTATACAAAACAGGGACTCCCAATAATTTCCTGGAAAATGTTTCTATAGAGAATCTGACAATCAACAGCAAATGGGGAATCACAAATAACAACAGATGTATTGCCTTTGGTACATACTTCTATGGAAATAATCAACTGAAGAACTGTACTTTGAAGGGTACGAAGATAGATGGGCCTAAGAACGTTGATGGCAAATACATCAATCAGGCTAACTTAGTTCTGGACGATTATTTTGACTGTGCATTTGTTAACTTTGCCAAATCTACGATTGACGGAGGAGAATATGGCAGAATCTACAATTATGAGCATGCCCAAACAACGGTAACTGGTGATGCACATATCTCTGAAATAGTTACCACAACCTTTAAAACCCATGGTGGTTATTTGCGTATTGAAGGTGGAACAGTTGATAAGATAACCGTAAATCCCACTTTCTTGTCTGGTGACTCTTATCAGCCTATTATCATAATTGAGGCTGGTGCAACCGTTAAGGAAATTGATTTCAACGGTAAGAAGGCTACTGATGTTGTTAATAACAGCGGAAAGGACATCATATACACAAACGTGGCTTCCTGATGTGAAAACCAAAACATTATTAAAAGATGATTTAAAGGCCCTTTTTATAAAGGTGTAGAATTTAAGACCCTTGCAGATACTTATAAATAGTGACTGCAGGGTCTTTTTTTTATTTTACGCATCTGGGATACTTATAGTCAATGCTAGCAGTACCAATATCCCAGAAATGGAAGTCAAAAATCCTTTTACATTTAAGATAATACCGTCAATATCCTCACAAATGAGGATTGTATAATTCGTGGCGCTGTGCTAACTTTGCAAGCGTTTTGAAAAGTATTATTTCGATAGGACGCTTTTGGATGGGTGCGGCAGGCATAATCTGCTGTCTGAACGCATTACCTGTAATGGCTGAACGCAGCGTGCCGGCGGATACTATGCGCCAGGTTGTTGTGGTGGCTCCGCTGAGCCGCGATGTGCAATTGGCCGACCTGTGTCCGGTGGCGAACTCCACATTCCGTATGCGCGACATGGAAAAACTGCGTGTGACCGATGTGAAGGAGCTTTCTGCCGTGGTGCCGAATCTGCATATCCCGGACTATGGTTCACGAATGACTTCCTCGGTCTATATCCGCGGCCTGGGCTCCCGTATTGACCAGCCTGCCATGGGGGTCTATGTGGACGGAGTACCCCTGCTGAATAAGAACACTTACGATTTCCCCTTGCTTGACGTGCGGAGTATTGCTGTGTTGCGCGGCCCACAGAACACGCTTTACGGCAGGAATGCCATGGGCGGCGTGATGGATATAAAGACGATCTCTCCCCTTGATTATGAGGGAACGCGCCTGATGGTAGAGGGCGGAAACGGAAACACTTGGCGTGGAAGGGCATCCACTTACCGGCGTATCAATGCCAATCTGGGCATGTCAGTTGCCGCACAAGGCTCGCGTTCCGACGGCTATTATGTGAATGAGTATAAGAATGCAGACTGTGACTGGAGCAGAACCGCCGGTCTGAACCTGCGCATGGAAGGCCGTACCCGTGACGGCGCGGAGGATGGGATACACTGGAATGTGTTCTCCAGTCTTGACTGGGTGAATCAGGGCGGCTTCCCTTACCGCCTTCTGGAACGGGGCACAGAACGGCTGCTGCCGATAAGCTACAACGACCGCTGCGGATACCATCGTGTGGCATGGCGTTTGGGTGCATCGTTTGAAGGCAGTTGGAACCGTCTGCGCTATAATGCCACCACATCCTACCAACTGGTGGATGACGACATGCAGATGGATCAGGACTTTACTCCGCTTTCCATGTTTACCTTGCGCCAGGCACAGCGCGACCATACACTCAACCAGGACTTCACTCTAAGACCCGTGAACACGAGAGAACGCTGGGACTGGCTTACGGGCATGAATTTGTGGGGACGGAATCTGGCCACAAGCGCACCTGTGACATTTAAGGCCGACGGCATACAACGGCTCATTCTGGACAACGCCAATGCAGGCATACAGCAGATGAGCCCGCAAGATACACTTTCCTTTATGACGGATGTGCTGCCTATCGGCAGTGATTTTGTGCAGCGTTATTACGGTATCTCCCTTTATCACCATAGTGTGGTCAATCTGGGCGCAGGGTGGAAGCTGACCGCAGGCGGCCGTGTGGAATACGAAGGACAGCAGTTTAAGTATGACAGTGGGGCAGAGGTTCAGTATCGCATAGTCTCGCCGGACGGTGATGTGAACAGCCTGCTGCCGGTGACACTGGCTGGAACGCAAACCGCCCACTATTTCCAATGGGCGCCGAAAGTGGCGGTTACCTATAGCTATGGTTATTCTACCTGGCATGCGTCGGTCGGCCGCGGATTCAAGGCCGGCGGTTTCAATACCCAACTTTTCTCTGACCTGATACAGCAGAAAATGACATCTGAGATTATACGCAACTATATAAGTGTGGACGACAATATAGATGTAAGAAGAACCACACGCTACAAACCCGAACACAGCTGGAATCTGGATGCCGGGTACAAATGGCAGAAGGACAGGTCCCAAGTTGCAGCAACAGTGTTCTATACAGACTGCCGCGACCAGCAACTGACCGTTTTCCCTGACGGAATGCAGACCGGACGCATGATGACTAATGCCGGACATTCGCGTATCTGCGGTGTGGAAGTGGAAGGGTTGCACCGATGGAATTCAGTTGCGTTACAGGCTTCTTATGGCTATACGCATGCTGTTTTTGCCGACTATCCCGACGGAAATGAGAACTATCGGGACAAATACATTCCTTATGTGCCGCAGCACACGCTGATGGCTGGGGCAGACTGGCACGTTCCGTTGAGGGACGAACGGATGGCGCTTGTGCTGCATGCCGATGTAAGAGGCGTGGGACCTCTTTACTGGGATGAACGGAACGAGGCGGAACAAGGATTCTATGCCCTGCTCAATGCTTCGGCGCGTTTCTCATACGATGCCTACAGCCTTACACTGTGGGGCCGTAACCTAACGGATACGCAATACAGCACTTTCTACTTTGTGTCCATGAAGAACCGCTTCCTGCAGCAGGGCAAGCCCTTGCAGTGGGGGGCCACATTGAGTTGGAATTTTTAACAATACATTATATATATAATATTATGAAACATTCTTTTTTTACATGGGCATTATGCCTTGTATGCGCAGCCGCTGGCTTTACGGCTTGTAGCGATGATGAGAAACCGGAAAATGAAATAACCATCTCTACAACTTACGGCAAATATGTGGGAGAGTATGGAGCATATTTGTCAGACGGAACCCTGAGCAAGGACGGTAAGGCACAGGTAATGCGTGTGATTAAGGGAGAGAAGAGCGATACGCTGTACATGGATCAGATCAGATTCACCGACAAGGTACATTATGCCTTTGACATCCGTTTTGACGGCATCAAACTGTTACAGGATGGCAAGACACTGAAACTGGAGGCTGAAACCAGTGTGCCCGAAATGGTATGGAAGGGTGTATGGAGCCCCATGCCGCAGTATACTATTTCCGCTTTCTCGGGTCGTTTCTCGGCCGATAGTCTGTATCTCGACTTCAAATGTGGCGAGAACATCCTGACGTATGCCGGCAAGTACAGCACAAAGTAAAGGACGCGGCATCATCCAATATTAACAAATATGAAAAGAAGGAAGTTTTTTCCTTCTTTTCTTTGTTTTCTATATGGCTTTCACTACCTTTGCAGTATGAAAAGAATAGGCTTACTGTGGGTGCTTTTGCTGGTGATGCTTTGTGGAAAGGCCCAAACGGATATATTGATGCAGAACCCAGTGCCCAAATATGAAGTGCGTGGAGCCTGGCTTACTACGCTGAGTGGACTGGACTGGCCCAAGGCCAAGGCAACGAGTGCGGAAAACAGGCAGAAACAACAGAAGGAATTATGCCAATTGCTGGATCAATTGCAGCAATGCGGTATCAATACGGTGTTTTTCCAGACACGCATTCGTGGCAGCGTGGTTTACCCCAGTAAGATTGAGCCTTGGGATGTGGCACTGACCGGTAAATATGACAAGGATCCAGGGTACAACCCTTTGGCCTTTGCCATTGAGGAATGTCACAAACGCGGCATGGAACTGCATGCCTGGGTGGTGGCCGTCCCCTGTTTCAAAACCGCACAGGCCAGGAAGATAGGCAAGAAGAGTTTGATAAACACCCATCCCAAACTGTTGCGCAGGCATGACGGCCAGTATTATCTGGATCCTGGCCTGCCCGGTTCTGCTGAATATGTAAGCAGCATCTGTAAGGAAATCGTCTCAAATTACGATGTCGACGGCATCCATCTGGATTATATCCGTTATCCCGAGAAGGCTGAAAGTTTTGCCGACGGCTCCACTTATCGCAAATATGGCAAGAAACAGAACAAGGCTGATTGGCGACGAGCTAACGTGACCCAAATGGTTCGCACCATATACAATGATGTAAAGCAGGTAAAGCCTTGGGTACGGTTGAGCTGCAGTCCTGTGGGCAAGCATGCCGATGTGAGCCGTTATTCTGCCCGTGGCTGGTCGGCATGGGGCACGGTCTATCAAGAAGCGCAGGCTTGGCTGGAACAGGGCATAATGGATATGCTCTGCCCCATGATGTATTTCAAGGATGACCATTTCTTCCCCTTTGCCGCTGACTGGCAAGAGCAGAGTCACGGCCGCACCATAGCACCGGGGCTGGGCATTTATTTTCTGCATCCCAAGGAAAAGGACTGGCCGCTTGACGTAATACAGCGCCAGTTGGCGTTTATGCGGAGCGAACGGTTGCAGGGACAGGCCTATTTCCGTACCTTGCACCTGACAGACAATACCAAGGGACTTTATGACTATCTGCAGGGAGAGTTCTATCCGTATCCGGCCATGCTGCCGCCTATGACTTGGCAGGACAGCATGCCGCCCCAGCGTCCTGAACTGCTCGATCGCAAGCGTGTTCAGGGTATCATGGAAGAAGTGTCATGGAAAGCACAGCAGGATAACGGTTCGTATTGCCGCTATGCCGTTTATGCCAGTCAGGAACGGCCGGTGGACGTGAACGATGCACGCAACTTGCTGACGGTGACAACAGAAACCACCTATACCTATAACCTGCTCAACGCCACATTGTACGGTATGCATCTGGCCGTTACGGCTATAGACCGTTGCGGGAACGAGAGCGAACCGCTGTATATCGACGGATTGTCGGTAAAGAGTAAGTCGGTTCATCCCTGGGCAGAAGAGTTGAAGAAACGTAGTATGATTTATTAAAGACAAAGAAAAACAATGAAGATTTCAGACACAATCCGTTATATCGGAACGGACGATTTGGATATAGACTTGTTCGAGAGCCAATATGTGGTACCCGAAGGAATGAGTTATAACAGCTATGTGATTTTGGATGAGAAGGTGGCTGTGATGGATACGGTAGACGCTCGCAAAGGTGCCGAGTGGAAAACTAATCTTGCTGCGGCGCTGAACGGCCGTCAGCCAGACTATCTGGTGGTACATCACATGGAACCCGACCACGCGTCCCTCATAGCACAGACGGTAGAGGCGTATCCTGGCCTGAAGGTGGTGTTGTCTGCCGCTGCCGCCAAAATGCTGCCCAATTTCTTTGAAGGGACCGACTTTGAGGGGCGCATCCTCACGGTGAAGGAGGGCGACACCCTCTGCCTGGGACAGCATGTGCTGCAGTTCATTGCTGCGCCCATGGTGCATTGGCCCGAGGTGTTGATGAGTTATGAGCAGACTGAAAAGGTGTTGTTTGCCGCTGATGGCTTCGGCAAATTCGGTGCCTTGTGCAACGAGACGGATGACTGGGCTTGCGAGGCACGCCGTTATTATTTTAATATCTGTGGCAAATATGGTGCCCAGGTACAGGCCGTGCTCAAGAAGGCGGCCACATTGGACATCCGTACCATTTGTCCTTTGCATGGCCCCGTGTTGTCGGGTGACCTTACCCCTTACCTCTCTTTATATGATACATGGAGTCGTTACGAACCCGAAAGCGAAGGCGTTCTGGTGGCTTATGCCAGTATTCACGGGGGAACGGCAGCGGCAGCGCAGAAGTTTGCTGATATGCTCCGTGCCCGTGGGGCAGAAAAGGTGGTGGTAAGCGACCTTTCGCGTAGCGACATGGCCGAGGTTATAGAGGACGCCTTCCGTTATCCTCGCATGGTACTCGCAGCCAGCAGTTATGATGGCGGAGTTTTCCCTGTAATGCACGATTTCCTGCACCATCTGCAGATAAAGAACTTCCAGAAACGCAGAATCGGCATCATTGAGAACGGCTCTTGGGCGCCGTGTGCGGCGCGGGCTATGCGTTCAATCCTGGATCAGATGAAGGATATCACGTTGGCTGAGCCGATAGTAACCCTGCACAGTCGGATGAAACAGACGGATATCCCGGCCATGGAGGCTTTGGCCGATGCCATTCTGGCGAAATAAGGATTATAATTCAGGGAGATGGCCTACATTCGTTTTTGGTTATCTTCTAACCATTCTAGAAGGTCTGGAATTTCTAGGTTTTCTAGAATGGTTTTTTATTACCCCTCTTTAACAACTTCTCTTCCTATATCTCATGAATATCCAGATAACCGTTCATTACGGCATAGATGGTAAGGCCGGACACATTGCGTATGCCCAGTTTCTGCATGATGCTTTTGCGGTGGGTAATGACGGTGGTGAGCGAGATGCACAACTGTTCTGCTATTTCCTTGTTGATAAAGCCTTTGGCAATGAGTCTAAGCACGTCCACTTCTCTTGGTGAAAGTCCGCAAGGCTCTTCCCAGGGTGTGCGCGGAGGTAAGTTGCGGCCGTGCGCATGAGCTGATTGCATCAGTTGCAGCATGGAACGTATCAGCGTATTCTCGTCCTGCGTGACGTCCAGTACATGAAAGTCGCTGGCCTGCGGTAGTGTACCCAGACCGCGCACCAGTACAACGGTTCGTGCCCTGCGTTCAATGAAGAAGGAGTTGTGCTCCACCAACATTTGTGCTTCTATGAAGTAATGCACAAAGGCGTCGGGGCAGTCGCACACCAATTGTTTGAATGTGTGGAACGTACGCACCTGAGCCTGGGGTACAATGCGGTTCAACAGAGTTTTCAGCCCCAGTTGTGTCAGTACGTTGGCATCGAGAATGGCTATTTCGGGAACGTTCATGCCACAAAGATAGTGTTTTTTAGTGGAATTTATGTAAAAAAACTCTATCTTTGCATTACAATTAACAATAAATTCTGAAAAATATGATTACTTTTTTTGTGGCTTTAGCATGCCTAATTCTGGGATATGTGCTTTATGGCGCTTTTGTGGAGAAGGTGTTCGGGGTGGATGCGAACCGAAAGACTCCATGTTATACCCGTGCCGATGGGGTGGACTATATGCCCATGCCCACCTGGAAAGTGTTCCTCATCCAGTTCCTTAACATTGCCGGTACTGGGCCCATTTTCGGTGCCATTATGGGTATCCTTTATGGACCTTCGGCTTATTTGTGGATTGTTTTCGGTTGCATCTTTGCCGGAGCCGTACACGACTATCTGAGTGGAATGATCAGTCTTCGCCAGGATGGGGCTTCGTTGCCCGAGATTGTGGGCGGTGAACTGGGTCCTGTTATCCGTAATGTCATGCGAGTGTGCGCCATGGTGCTGATGGTGCTTGTGGGCGCTGTCTTTGTGACCACGCCGGCCGGCCTGCTTGCCAACATGACCAGCGGCTGGGGTGCTTGGGGTACCGTGGGCGTATGGAGCGCAGTAATCTTTATTTATTATATATTGGCTACGCTGTTGCCTATAGACCAGCTGATAGGCCGCATTTATCCGCTCTTTGGCGTGGCGTTGCTCATTATGGCTGTGGGCGTGGGCTATGGCGTAATGTCCAATCCCGGTTGGATGCCTGAAGTGACGGACGGACTGGCCAGTCATCATCCCAAGGGACTTGCCGTACTGCCCATGCTGTGCATAACCGTGGCTTGCGGTGCCATAAGCGGATTCCATGCCACGCAAAGTCCCATGATGGCACGTTGTATGAAAAACGAGCGTTTGGGGCGTCCGGTGTTTTACGGAGCAATGATAGTAGAGGGTATAGTTGCTCTTATTTGGGCCGCTGCGGCAATCAAGTTTGCCGGTAGTTACGAACGCTTGGCCGAGATGGGCAATCCCGCCGTGGTGGTAAATGAAATCTGTCAGAACTGGATGGGTACGCTTGGTGCCATTCTGGCCATCCTCGGTGTGGTGGCGGCTCCTGTTACCAGTGGAGACACAGCCTTCCGCTCTGCACGCCTTATTGCCGCCGATTTTCTGCACTTCCCGCAGGACAAACTGTGGCGCCGACTGGCGCTCTGCCTGCCAATCTTTGTGCTTTCCGCCATTCTGATGGTGGTGGATTTTGATGTGCTATGGCGTTACTTTGCGTGGTTCAACCAGACACTGGGCATGATAACCCTTTGGGCGCTTTCCGTGTGGCTGGCGCGCAATCAAAAGTGTTACTGGATAGCCCTGCTGCCTGCCATGTTCATGACCTTCATAACCAGCAGTTATATCCTTACAGCTCCCGAAGGCTTCGCCCTTCCGCTGGCGGTATCAATGATTTCCGGAGGCTTATTGGCTCTGTTGCTGGCCGCTCTGTTCTTCCGTTGGAAATCTAAACAAATCTTAAAAAATCAGTGAAAATTTGGTGGAGAGAACGATAATCCTTATCTTCGTAGAGACAAAAAAGAAATGCGTATGAAAAAAATCATCTTTACCCTGCTTCTTGCAGTGGTTTCTCTGAGTGCTTCGGCACAGTTTGAACAGTACACGTCGTATCTGAACACCTCGCTGACCGGACTGAACCTGTCTTATAGCAAGGATCAGAAAGTAACCTTCGGCATGCAGGCCACGGGCGGTTTCTTCGTGGTGGACGATTGGATGCTGTACGGCCGTTTCGGCTATAACCACCAGTTTGTGAAAAACGCCGCTGATGTGAACAACGTACAGTTGGGTGCTGGCGCACGCTATTATATTCAGCAGAACGGAATCTATCTGGGCATGGGACTGCAGTACGAACACCGCGCCCCAAATCACAATTACGTACAGCTGACGCCCGAGGTGGGATACTGCTTCTTCCTGAACCAGTATGTCAGCATAGAACCGGCAGTTTATTACGACCTTTGTATGAACAAATTCTCAGAGGGAAGTACGGTTGGTCTCAAGTTAGGTTTTGGTTTCTTCTTCTGATGACTCCTGATAGTCAGTATACAAGAACCCGTTTGGCGCATAGTTATGTGTCATGCGGGTTCTTCTCGTTTTAAGTAAATGCGTATTACGGTTTTAGCGGAAAATACCGCCAGAGAAGGTTTTGCCGCCGAGCATGGTCTGAGCCTTCACATCCGCTTGTCAGACGGACAGCGGATATTGTTTGATATGGGGCAGAGCGACTTTTTCGTGCAGAATGCGCGACGGTTGGGGATAGACCTTTCACTTGTGGATGCTGCCGTCCTTTCGCATGGCCATTACGATCATGGCGGGGGGCTTTCTCATTTTCTTGCACTGAACAGTCATGCCCCGGTGTATGCCCACCGCGAAGCTTTTCTCCCTCATTATTCCTTGCGCGATACTGGCATGCATTTTATCGGGCTCGATGCTTCGCTGGAGCACCATCCGCAAGTCCGCCTTTGTGAGGGGCTGGTTTCATTTTCCTCGGGAGGAAAAATATTTTCCCTCGGGAGGGAAAAAACAGACGCACCTCCGGGCAACCGCTGGCTATATGGCCCGGACAAGAAGAAACATGACACCTTTTCCCACGAACAGAACCTTTTGATAGAAGAGGGTGCGCACACCGTTCTCTTTGCCGGCTGTGCTCATTCCGGAATCGTCACCATAATGCAGGAAGCTACGCGTCTGGCCGGTCATCCGCCCACCTACGTTTTTGCCGGCATGCATCTGGTAAAAAGCGGACTTCCTCCCCAGGAAGAGGAACGTTACATCCGAGACCTTGCCCAGTCGCTCCTGGCCTATCCCCATTGCCGTTACTATACCATGCACTGTACCGGAGAGGAACAATACAACAGGCTCCGTGTCCTAATGCTTGACCAGATATCCTATCTCAGTGGCGGCGATGTGGTGGAAGTGGGCTAAAACAGAAAAGAGAGGCTCTTTTTTGTGTTACGTTCTTTCTCTCCAATCTCGTTCTGCATTCGGCGAATAGCGCTTTGGTAGAAAAAGGCCACTAAGTATTCCGCACTGTCCTTATATGTTTTTCCCAGATCCTCACACATGACAAAATCCTTTCATTGTCTTGCGGATAGCCCGGCTTTTGCCTTCAGCCATAAACTTTCAGTGCCAACATACACATTTTTCGGCTATCTAATACATAAAAAGCGGCAAAAAATCATTTAAGGGATGTTCTAAAAATTATTGCTGTCCGGTAAAATGACTATCTTTGCCCATGGTTATATTTATGTTAGTCCAAAACAAAGATAACCAAAAGGGCTGATACCTCGTGAGAAGTGTCAGCCCTAATTCGTTTTTAACGCTAAAGTTTTACCGGACAG
>JAGBGU010000061.1 GCA_017935785.1 Bacteroidaceae bacterium | reverse complement strand
TTACTGCGGAACTAAAAGACGGGATAGGCTAACGCGGTATATGGAGATCTTTTTTTATTTCTATTTCTTTTTACGGACAAAGTTATACTTTATTTATTGAAGCGCATATTAAAACGCTTTTTGCAATGCAAATATAATAGAAAGACGGGAAGCCCGAAGGGCGAATAGCCGCGGGTTCTTGAACCCGTGGAATAAGTGAAAAGAGAACAAATGGCGTCTGCAAAGACGCGAACCAGTTGTAAGGGCTGCCGATTCGCGTCTTTCAGACGCCCTCTATATGCGGACACAATATAATACCGAGGGCTTAAAAGCCCCCGGCTATTCATTTTCCCGTCTTCCAGACGTTCCTCGTTAAACGTTCATTATTATGTTTTCATGACCATATCTTGTTCAGAAAAAGATGTTTTCGAACTTAAGTCATCCTTAACCCACATTTAATCCTCAGACGGCAGAAGCACAATGCCAACGGCTGCGAGCAGATAGCCCGACAGGCAGAGAAGGGGCGCCACAAGAGTGCGGCACACAGAGAAGATACCGGGGAAAAAGCGGCTGGCATTGCTGCCCTCGCCCGCCATCAGCACATAGCCGGCAATGATGAGGAGGATGGAGAGGGACAGCAACAACAGTCCTTTGCGGGATATGGGAAAGGAGTGTTCAGAGGGGTTTGTTCTGTTCTGCATAACGGATGAATTTTGGGGTGTATGATTGCATTAAGGATTCGCGCTGATACTGTCCGGCAAGGGCAAGCGAGAGCTGCATGAGGCGCAAATGGCGGTAGACGTTATGGGAGGAGGACGCCTTGCGCTCCGGACTGAAGGTTTGCATCCATGAGAGCCACTGGTCCGACTGGCTGAGCAGGCCTTCCAGTACGGCATCGGCACGCTCGTTGCTGCCGGCGGCATAGAAAGCGCGTGCCAGGGACAAGGCCAGCTCGTTGTGCGGCACGCTGGCACGGGGAAATTCCCTCTCCCACAGGTCTGCCACATCCAAGGCACGCTTGTTGTCGCCCTTTTCCAGCAGGGTGTCAATCAGCCTTGACATCACCCGTTCGTGGGTATAGGCCAGATGGCGGACGTGTTCGTCGGCATAGACCGTGGGGTCTGAGAGGCCTCCATAGCGGAAAAGGTTCATGAAGCAACGGTACGTCTTGTCCACATCAATCTCCCCTTCGGTGGTCTGGGGCACAATGCGATAGGCCAGCCCCTCAAGCACAAGATGGTTGCGCAACCATGAGACTTCGTCCGGACCCACAGAGACGGAAAGATAAAGAGGGCGTGTCCAAAGCGCATGGGAAAGCACTTCCAGCACAAAAAGGTCGCTCTTGTACAACGCATCCTCGTCCTTGAAGGAGAGGGTCATCTGCTGTGAGCCGTCGGGCGAGGTCAGTGTTACCGTGTCCGTGGGGATACATTGCATGTCGGGATTGTCGCTCAGTATCCAGTACCTTATCACATTCTTCAGTTCAAATGGGTCGTCGCCCAGCATCTTCTTCATTTGTTCCGGATTCTCCCGAAAGAGCTTGCGTATGCTCTCCTTCAGTTCCGGACGGACGGGTATGCGTTCGCGCGTTCCCTCCTGATACTGACGCTTGTCCCATGTGAAAGGCAGTGCCGGCGACTGCCATGCAGGCTGTTTCATCTGGTCTATGTACCAGTCGGTCTGCGCATAAGAGAGATTGCAGACGCGCGTGTCTGTGCGGAAGCCTTCCACATCATGATTGTACCACAGGGGAAAGGTGTCATTGTCTCCGTTGGTCAGGATAATGGGGCCGCCTTCTTGGGGCAGGCTTTGCAGATAGTTCTGTCCGTAGTCCCGACAGGTGTAGCGTCCGGAACGGTCATGGTCGTCCCAGGTCTGGCTTATCATCTGAAGGGGGACAAGCATACAAAGCACAGAAGACAGCATCGCGCGCAAGCGGCCCTTCATGCGCAAGCGAGCAAAAAGCGAGTGCACAGCTGCCACCCCAAGCCCAATCCAGAGGGAGAAGGCATAGAAGGAGCCGGCATAGGCATAATCGCGTTCGCGTACCTGATGGGGTGTCTGGTTCAGATAAAGCACAATGGCAAGTCCGGTCATGAAGAAGAGGACCGAGACAATGCAGCACTGGTGACGCCCGACTGCTCCCCTGCCCGACTGCCAGTACAGCCCCAGAAGGCCGAGCAGCAGGGGAAGGGCATAATAAACGTTACGTCCGGGATTGTGCCTGAGCGAATCGGGCATTTTTGAGGTGTCGCTTCCCAGAAGCAGGTTGTCAATGAAGGCAATTCCCGTTATCCAGTTGCCATGCTCTGTCTCGCCATGTCCCTGTATGTCGTTCTGCCTGCCCACGAAATTCCAGAGAAAATAGCGCCAGTACATGAAGTTGACCTGATAGGAAAGGAAGAAGCGGATGTTCTCCATCATAGTGGGCATACCATCCTTCTTCTCCACTCCTCCCATCCAGTCCTCATACTGGTTCTGGAAGCGCTTGTCATGCATGCGAGGGAACCACATGTTGTCGGCATAGCGGTACTTGAGGTCGTGTCTGACCACATCGTAACGGCAAACGGTGGTGTCGGCCGAGGGGCGGTAGACGGGCCCTTCGTCATCGGCCTTTGCCACCAGATAATCGCCCTTCTGCTCAAAGTCAAGTTTGCTGGTATATGCCTGTCCGTAAAGCAGAGGTTTGTCGCCATACTGCTCGCGCGCAAGGTAGCTGCGGAGGGAGAATACGTTGTCGGGGGCATTCTCGTTCATGGGCGGACGGGCACAGGCTCGGATAAGGATTACGCCATACGAACTGTATCCCAGCAACAGCATGGAAAGGGAAAGCAGGCACACCCGAACCGCCCTTCTGCGGCTATGCCGGATACAGAGCGGAAGACCAACAAGCATAAGCAAGACCAGACACAGCAGACCGCTCTGATAAGGAAGGGAGCAGACATTGACAAAGAACAACTCGAAAAGGCCTGCCAGCCAGACGACACCGGGAATGACGCCATACAGGACCACCGCCACAAGGGCTGCACTGACGGCCAGTGCCAGCAGGATACCGGCACTACTGACATTATGCCAACGCCTGAAATAAAAGACCAGCACCATGGCCGGAATGCACAGGAGATTGAGCAGATGCACGCCTATGGAAAGTCCGATCAGATAGGCTATGAGAATGATCCAACGGTCGGAATGTACGCAATCGGCCTCTTCCTCCCACTTCAGCATGAGCCAGAAGACCACAGCCGTGAGAAAACTGGAATAGGCATAGACCTCGGCTTCGGTGGCGGAGAACCAGAATGTGTCACTGAACGCATAGGCCAACGCTCCCACCAGTCCGCAGGATTCTATCAGCAGAACGCGCTCACGGCTGTACGTTCCGTCCGCCACAATAAGCTTGCGGGCAAAATGCGTAATGGTCCAGAAGAGGAAAAGGATGCAGCCGGCACTGAGGAGGGCCGACATGAGATTGACCATAAGCGCCACTTGCGAGGGTGTGGCGGCAAGGTGGGAAAACAGGTTGGCTGTAAGCATAAAGAATGGCGCACCGGGGGGATGGCCAATCTCCAGCCTGTAGCCGGAAGCTATGAATTCGGGACAATCCCACAGGCTGGCTGTGGGTTCTACTGATGCGACATAGACCACCAAGGCTATGGCAAACGCAAGCCATCCCATGCAGATGTCAATGCGGTTGAATGTGTGTTGCTGCATATTATGCCGATTAGAATTTTCGGCAAAGGTAGCAACTGGCAGGAGAAAAAGCGGAATTTATTTCCTTACATTTACCTTACATTTCCCTGACAATGCAGATAATCAACCACTTACATTTTCGTCCACAAGCACATACTCGCGTCCTCTACGGTTTACAATACGTAATCCCGACTGTTTTTGCAAGGAGGTTTTAAGCCGAGAGATGAAGGTGTAGAGAGTATCCTCGGGCTTGTCTTTCTTGGGCCAGAGGGCCGCACAGATTTCCTCCTTGGCAAGCGTCTGATTGGGGGCATTGCGGAACATCTCCATCAGCCTCATCTGCATTGGCGTGAGGGAAAGCGGTTCGGAAGACAGGGATTCAGACACAAGAGCCGGAGAGCTATGGCCCCTGAAAGAAAGTAATGCAAGAAGGAACAGACCCGAGAAGAATGTAACCAAGGGCAGAGCCGGACGGGAATGGGAGAAGACGGACAGGAAGGAAGGGTTGGCAAAGGCTTTCAGCACCAATACGGTATTGCCTGCCCCAGCCCTGTCCACCGACCACATCAACGTGTCGCTACAAACCATGGCCCGCTCTGCAAAGGACTGTTCATTGCCTGCCAGACAGACGGAAAAATGGGCAGTATCCCTGAGCGGATTCATGGAGAGATGCTGATGAAAGGGATTTTTCCGTCCCGAGGGCGTAAGTATTCCCTCGGGAGGGAGTGTGGAAAGCGAGTCTATGAGCCACTGTTGTTCCGGTTCTTGCAAGACCATTTGCTGCAAGGCCCGATTAAGGTCGTGCCTCATCTGGTTCTTGGTCTGCCAATAGCGGTAACCACCCATCCAGACTGATGCCAGAATCATCAGCAAGGGCAAGACTGCCATGTATCGGAAACTCTTCATCTCTTTTGCCTGATTTGTCAGAAACGGATATAGAACAAAGCCTTCAGCTCGTTGTACTTGCGGTCGCGCACATAGGGTTTGTCATGGACAAAGTTGTACTGCAACTGGAACATGAGGTTCTTGTGGAGCGTGAAGTTTGAGACCACAGAATAGATGGATTTGGCAGACTCCCAAGTGGCCTGTTCGCGATAAGCGTCATAACGAAGGAATGGCTGGAGCCATGGTGTCAGCTGATAGCCCAAGGTGGCATACCATGCATCCGCACGTCCGGTTCCGCTCCATGTCTTGCTGTCGGCATCATAGTCCTGAATGCGATGGCCGGTGTTGTGGGCATATTCGGCATAGGCGGTCCACTTATCGTTGGTATACTTTGCTCCAAGACCCCATCTGTTGCGTCCAACCGTTACACCATCCTGTGTATAGTTACCCTTCCAACCGAACAATGCGACATAGAGATTGGGGATGGGTTGCACCTGAAGGTTGCCAATCCAGTCCTTCTGTCCGTTGTTGTCGGCACGGTTCTGTCCGTTACCGTTGTAGACGGCAGCCTCATATCGGATGAGACGATGGCCGGTTTGTCCGACAGGGAAAAGGTCTCCACTGAACTGCAGACCAATGTCGCGTCCGTTTACGGAAGGTTCGCCACAATAATCGCCAAATCCAGCCAGCTTATTGACAATCTGGGGATAGACTCCATTGCCAATGAGCATGGGATGTGTGGGGTTGCTGTAGGTGAAACAACGCTTGAACTGACCAGCCTTGACGGAGAACTCCTTCCAACGCGCCCATTCGATGGTGGCATCCCGAAGCGCCACACTTCCGTTCATTTCCACCTGTACGCGATACTTGAAGTCGTTTAGCAGGGTGCCGGACACATACATTCTGAGCAGACGGATGCCAAAGCCGTTTCCACCATGATTTCCTGTCTTGTCGTCATAACAATACTGTCCGTTGATATATCCTCCGAACTGAGGGGCGGACGCCCATGAATTAGAAGGGGTTACCTTCTCTATGGCACGGTTGAGGTGTGACGTGAGAAAACCCTCCTGATATTCCTCGGCCTGCACACAAAGAGGCAAGCCAAGGAACAAGAGGGTCAAAAGTCTGTATTTACTGAAAATCATTTCTGACGGATATAATCTACAATCCAAGCGCCCACCTCACGGGTACCGTATTTGGGAGCACCTTCCACCTGAATTTCTGGTGTGCGCACATTGGCATCCAGACTGGCGTCAACGGCTTCGCGGACGAGCGCACCTTCAGCCTTCAGGTCAAAATACTCAAAAAGCATGGCCACGGAAAGCACTTGTGCCAGAGGGTTGGCAATGTTGAGCCCCTTAGCCTGCGGCCAGCTTCCGTGAATGGGTTCGAAGACGGGTGTGCTTTCGCCCGTTGAGGCAGAAGGAAGCAATCCCATGGAGCCGCTGATAACGGAGCCTTCGTCCGTAAGGATGTCGCCAAAGGTGTTTTCCGTAACCATCACATCAAAGAACGTGGGTTCCTGAATCATGCGCATGGCGGCATTGTCCACATACATGTAATCAGTATTCACCTCGGGATACTGGGGAGCCATCTCCTGTGCAATCTGTCTCCAAAGGCGTGAAGAGGCCAGAACGTTGGCCTTGTCCACCACGGTCAGATGCTTGTTGCGCTTCATGGCATATTCAAAACCCACCTTCAGAATGCGCTCAATCTCGGGACGGGTATACATATTGGTGTCGTACGCCTTTTCGTTGTCCTGATACTTCTCGCCAAAGTACATTCCGCCGGTAAGCTCGCGGATACAGATAAAGTCGGCATTCTCCACCAGTTCGGCACGAAGCGGAGATTTATGAATCAAGCACTTGAATGTCTGTACGGGACGGATGTTGGCAAACAGGCCCAACTTCTTGCGCATGGCCAGCAGACCCTGCTCGGGACGCACCTTGGCAGTGGGATTGTTGTCAAATTTGGGATCGCCCACAGCCGAGAACAGCACGGCATCGGCATCCTTACATTTCTGATAGGTATCCTCGGGGAAAGGATCGCCCACCTCATCAATGGCACTTGCTCCACAAAGGGCATACTCGTAACTAACCTTGTGACCAAACTTCTCACAAACGGCGGTCATTACATCCACACCCACGGCGGATATTTCGGGGCCGATACCGTCACCGGCCAACACTGCAATTTTAAGTTCCATAATCAATTATCTTTTTCCTTATATTTATTCTTTTGAAAAACTCTCACTACAGCCAAAACTCCTATACCAAAACTAGAAGCTAAACATAAACTATCAAACAAAGGTTCTATCGTTCCTTTAAAACAGAATCTAATAATCATCCAAAATAAAACACACCCGATGAATAATAATATATTCTTAATCCAAATTTTCATACTCCTTTTCGATTATATTCAACATCTTCATCGTTGCTTTTATGGCGGCTTCAGTCTGGTCGGCATCCAGACCTCGGGTACGGATAACCTTTCCGTCGAAGCTCCATGTAATGACCGTCTGCACAAAGGCATCCGTACGTCCGCCGGGAGGAATGGTTACGGCATAGTTGGTAAGCATGGGGAAAGGCCGGCTGAGCGTTACCTTATATATTTTACGCAACGCGCGCACGAAGGCGTCATACTGTCCGTCGCCACTGGAGTTCTCTTCATACTCCTGTCCGTTTATCTCCACCTTGACCGTTGCCATGGGCTTCAGGCCATAGGTAAGGTTCACAAAGTAGCTCTTAAGGCGTACACGGTCATCCTCTACCGAATGCTTGAGCACATCACTGATGATGTAGGGAAGGTCTTCCTGCGTTACCAGTTCCTTTTTGTCGCCAAGCTGTATGATACGCTCCGTAACCTTTTTCATGGCCTCCTCGCTCAGTTCCAGCCCCAGTTCCTCCAGATTCTTGCGGATATTGGCCTTGCCGCTTGCCTTGCCAAGGGCATACTCGCGCTTGCGGCCGAAACGTTCGGGCAGAAGGTCGTTCTGGTAGAGATTGTGCTTGTTGTCTCCGTCGGCATGCACGCCCGCCACCTGTGTGAAGACACTCTCGCCCACAATGGGTTTGTTTGCAGGTATGCTCACGCCACTGTACGACTCCACAATGCGGCTCACTTCGTTCAGCTTGCTTTCGTCAATAGAGGTAACGGCATTGAAATGGTCCTTGAGAATGGCCTGCACGCTGGCCAGCGGTGCATTGCCGCAACGCTCGCCAAGGCCGTTCACCGAGGTGTGGATTCCCTGACTTCCGCTCAGTACGGCCGCCAGCACGTTGCTGATGGCAAGGTCGTAATCATTATGGGCATGAAAGTCGAAGTGTTGCTCAGGATAGCGTTTCCTCATCTTGCGCATGAATTCGATAACCTGCAAAGGATTGAGCACGCCCAATGTGTCCGGCAGCATGAACCTGCGGATTGAGGTTTCCTTGAGGGCATCCATCATCTGGAAGACATAGTCGGGCGAGTTCTTCATGCCGTTGCTCCAGTCTTCCAGATAAACATTCACGGCAATGTCCATGGCCTCGGCCTGTCGTACAACACGAAGGATGTCGCTAATGTGCTCCTCGGGTGTCTTGTTAAGCTGGTGGCGGCAATGACGGAGCGAGCCTTTGGTTAGCAGATTCACCACACGACAGCCGGCCTGACGGATCCAGTTCAGGGAGATTCCTCCGTCCACAAAGCCCAGGACCTCTACCCTGTCAAGCAGCCCCCGACGGGCAGCCCAGTCGCAAATCATCCGTACAGCCTCCAGCTCTCCATCGGAAACGCGTGCCGAAGCCACCTCCACCCTGTCCACCTTCAGTTCTTCCAGCAAAAGACGGGCAATCATCAGTTTCTCATGAGGCACAAAGCTCACGCCACTGGTCTGTTCCCCATCCCGCAGGGTGGTGTCCATTATTTCTATTCTCGTTTTATTCATCGTCAGTTTCGTTATGGCACACAGGTGGCACAGATGCGTGCCATCTCATCTTATCTGTCTTTTCCTTCAGCGTGCCTCCTCAAACGCCTCAATCTTCTCCTTGTTCTCCAGGAGGAAGTCGATATCGTCCAGCGCATTCATCAGACAGTACTTCTTGTAGCCGTTTATCTCGAATGTCTCGCTATGTCCGGTGGCAAGGTTGGTAACGGTCTGGTTGGGAACGTCCACCTTTACTTCGGATTGCGGATTGGCCTCTATGGTGTCGAACAGTTCCTGCTGAAACTCCCGACTGACAATGACGGGCAGCACAAAGCAGTTGAGCAGGTTGTTGCGATGGATGTCGGCAAACGAGCTGCTGATAACCACTCGCACTCCATATCCGGCAATGGCCCATGCGGCATGCTCACGGCTGGAGCCGGAACCCCAGTTCTGTCCGCCAATGATAATCTCATGCACGCCCTGTCTGGGAGTCTCGCTGTACTCGGGACGGTTCATCACAAAGTCGGCCACAGGCTGTCCTTCAGCATCGAAGCGGAGGTCGTGCATGAAAGCGTCACCAAAGAACTGCGGGTCGCGGGTGGTACTGGCCAGATAGCGGGCAGGGATGATGAGGTCTGTGTTGCAGTTGTCTATCCTGATGGGAATACAGGTGGACTGTATGATGTCAAATTTCTGTTTCATTGTCTTGTTCCTTATTTTTTTTCAAATTTTCGTTGCTTTTTGCGGTTGTGGAAACGTGCGGCAGAGGCTGCCGGACACTTTTCTCTCCCAGGAAATGCTCGGCAGAGGCTGCCGGACACTTTTTTACCCCCAAAATACGCTCGGCAGAAGCTGCCGGACACTTTTTTCTCTCAGGAAACGTTCGGCAGAGGCTGCCGACCACTTTTTTACCCCCAAAAAAGGCTCGGCTGAGTCTGCCGGGCATTTTTTTCTCACAGGAAACGCGCGGCAGGGTCTGCCGGACATATTTTCACGTTCCCGAAAGAGGCAAAAGCGGGCATCCTTACTTTCTGGGGTCTGTAACCACACCGGTAATGGCACTTGCCGCCACCACAAGGGGTGAGGCCAGAATGGTGCGGGCACCGGGTCCCTGACGGCCGACAAAGTTGCGGTTGCTGGTTGAAATGGACAGTTTGCCGGCAGGCACCTTGTCCGGATTCATGGCCAGACAGGCAGAGCATGAAGGAAGGCGAAGTTCAAAACCAGCCTCTTCAAGAATCTTGTCAATGCCCTCATCTATAATCTGCTGGCGCACCAGCCATGAACCGGGCACAAGCCAAGCCACCACATTATCGGCCTTCTTCTTTCCCTTCACCACAGAAGCAAAGGCACGGAAGTCCTCAATACGGCCATTGGTGCAGGCACCCAGGAAACAGTAGTCAACGGGCGTTCCCTCAAGTTTCTGTCCGGGATGGAACTGCATATACTCGAGCATGGCAAGGAACTGTGCACGGTCGGCCTCGGGAATGCTGTCCAGTTCGGGGATGCACTCGTCAATGGCAATTCCTGCACCTGGATTGGTTCCGTAAGTGATTCGGGGGGCAATATCCTCGGCACGATAGGTAACCTCCTTGTCGAACACGGCATCAGGGTCGCTGTAAAGCTTCTTCCATTCCTCAACAGCCTTGTCCCATGCCTCGCCCTTGGGGGCATATTCGCGACCCTTCAGGTATTCAAAGGTTATCTCGTCCGGAGCTATGAGTCCGGCCCTGCTACCCATTTCAATACTGAGGTTAGAGAGGGTGAGACGGCCTTCCATACTCATGTTGCGAATGGTGGAGCCGGCATATTCCACGGCATAACCGGTAGCACCGGAAGTGGTAAGCTGAGCCATGATATAGAGCGCCACATCCTTGGCCGTAGTGCCCTGGGGCAGTGTGCCCTCAATATTTATGCGCATGGTCTTGGGCTTGCTCTGCAGAATGGTCTGAGAGGCCAGCACCTGAGCCACCTCACTGGTACCGATACCCATGGCAATAGCGCCTACAGCCCCATGGGTAGAGGTGTGGGAGTCGCCACACACGATGGTCATGCCGGGCAAGGAAAGGGCTTTCTCGGGACCCACCACATGGATTATGCCATTATCCTTGGTACCCATATCAAAATGGCGGATGCCGAATTCCGTACAATTGGCCTTCAATGTCTCCACCTGCTTACGTCCGATGGGGTCATCAATGCGCTCCTGCTGGTCGCTGGGAGTGTTATGGTCGGGCATTGCCATCACCTGTTCGGGACGGAACACCCGGATTTTCTTGTCTCTCAATGTATCGAACGCCTGCGGTGAAGTCACCTCATGGCAGTAAAGGCGGTCAATGTAAAGCTGTGTGGGGCCATCCTCCACCTTCTGCACAATGTGGGCGTTCCAGATTTTATCGAAGAGACAGACCCCCTCTGCCCTTCGGGCATCTCCCCCTCTATGGGGAGAATGTTCAGAGATATTTGTATTCATATTATTATTCACACTATTATTATAATGACTCTTGAATTGTTTTTATTACTTCATTTGTCTCGCAAATTACTTTTTCATTCGTAAATCGCAAAACCCTGAAACCTAATCGTTCAAGTTCTTCCGTTCTATATATATCAGACTCTATCTGGCTATTTTTAAAATGATAAGCACCATCTACCTCTATTATCAGTTTCTTCTCCAAACACACAAAGTCTACAATAAAATCGTATATTATATGCTGACGTTTAAATTTTACTCCAAGGGTTCCGCAACGTAATTGCTGCCATAGGCATTTCTCTGCATTTGTCTGATTATTCCTATTTACGCGAGCAAATGCCTTTAACAATGCATAGCGGTCAGAACTGGCAGTCTGAAAATTGCGCAACATATAGTGTTCTTTAAAAATCCATTCCGTCTTTTGGAGAATATCCTGACTATAATAACTTATCCAAACGTTTGTCTTAATTATTGTATTTAAAGAAGACCCTCCGGCTCTCCCCATAGAGGGGGAGATGCCCCTAAAGGGCAGAGGGGGTCTTAAACTTATTTATACAATCAATATACGCTTCTACAGATGCTGTTACGATATCAGTGTTGGCACCGAATCCGTAGTATACACGGCCGTCATATTCAACCTGCATGTGAACCTTACCCATGTCATCACTACCCTTGCTGATGGCCTGTATGGTAAACTCCTTCAGGATCATCTCGCGTCTGATGATTGTCTTCAGTGCACGGATGGCAGCGTCAACCGGACCGTTTCCGCTGGCAGCTGCCTCAAAATGCTCGTTGGCGATGAGTAGTCCCACACTGGCCACACTCTTCACTCCCTTACCGGTGGTAACCTGCAGATAATCCAGCTTAATGTTGTGGGCAGCCGAACGGTCGGCACCGGCCAATACCATGATATCATCATCGGTAACCTCCTTCTTCTTATCAGCCAGTCTGAGGAATGCCTCATAAACATTGTCCAGCTTCTCTCCGTCAAGTTCAATACCGTTTACGCTCAGGCGATGACGAAGGGCGGCACGTCCGCTACGGGCTGTAAGCACAATGGCATTGTCGTCTATGCCCACTTCCTTGGGATCCATAATCTCATAGGTTGTCACATTCTTCAGCACTCCGTCCTGATGGATTCCGCTGGAATGAGCAAAGGCATTCTTTCCGACCACAGCCTTATTAGGCTGCACAGGCATGTTCATCAGGCTGCTAACCATACGGCTGGTGGGGTAAATCTTCTGCGTGTTTATGTTGGTTACGATACCCAGATCCGGATGGGTCTTGAATATCATTGCCACCTCTTCCAAACTGGTATTGCCGGCACGCTCTCCAATTCCGTTGATGGTAACCTCCACCTGACGGGCTCCGTTCAGCACACCGGCCACGGTATTGGCTGTGGCCATACCCAGGTCATTGTGGCAATGGGTGGAGAGGATGCTCTTACCGGCGGCAAAAGCGTCTACATGTTCATACAGATACTTTATTTTCTCTCCGTATTCGTATGGAGTGCGGAAGCCAGTTGTGTCTGGAATGTTACAAACCGTTGCACCAGCCTTGCAAACTGCCTCAATCACACGGGCCAGATATTCATTGTCTGTACGACCGGCATCCTCGGCATAGAACTCAACATCTTCCACATAACGCTTGGCATATTTCACGGCAGCAACGGCACGTTCGATAATTTCCTCGGGATTGGAGTTGAACTTGTAGCGGATATGGCTCTCGCTGGTACCTATTCCGGTATGGATTCGCTTATGCTTGGCATATTGCAGAGCATCTGCGGCCACATCTATGTCTTTTTGTACGGCACGGGTAAGCGCACAAATGGTAGGCCATGTTACAGCCTTACTGATTTCAATCACAGAGTTAAAGTCACCCGGGCTTGACACGGGAAATCCCGCTTCAATCACATCAACGCCCAAACTTTCGAGCTGCTTGGCCACCTGAATCTTCTCTACAGTATTCAACTGGCATCCGGGCACTTGTTCACCATCACGGAGTGTGGTGTCAAAAATAAACAATCTGTCGCTCATATTCTTATCTTATATTTTTATTTTTTACCTTAATTTATAGATTGCGTGCAAAATTACAAAATAAAAATCGCGCGCACAAACATAATGAAATAAATGTCAATATATTTGGACAAAAACTATGTTGTGAAGAAAATCTTTCATAACTTTGTCGAAGTTTGACACATTTTCATCCTGTTGACATAAGAAAATCATCAAAAATATACCATATGAAGAAAACGACAATGACCCGCCGTACCTTTTTAAAAGCCGGACTTGGCACAGCTGCCGTTCTGGGTATTGGCGGAGGAGGAATGTATTACCTTAATAAAGTCAATGTAAAGGGACGCATACTGATTATCGGCGGAGGTGCTGCCGGATGCAGCTTTGCGGCACGACTGATGCATCGTATCAGCAATCCCGACATTACCCTCATAGATCCTGCCGACAGACAATATTACCAGCCAGGATTCACATTTATCGCATCCGGCATATTCAAGCCGGATGAGGTATGGAAGCCCATGGCCGACTGCATTCCAAGCGGAGTAAAATGGATCAAGGACTCTGTTGTGGAACTGGATCCGCTGAAACAGAAAGTACGCACGGCCGGCGGAGAAACCGTAGAATACGATTTTCTTGTCCTCACCCCAGGCTTGCAAATCAACTGGGACAAGGTGGAAGGCATCAGCCGCGAGACTTTGGGCCAGGGCAATGCACATTGTATCTACGACTTCGAAGGCGCACAACGCATTTGGCCCGCCATCCAGGAATTTGTTGACAAGGGAGGACGAGGAGTGTTCACAGATACCTACACCAAATTTAAATGTGGTGGCGCCCCAAAGAAAATCTGTATGCTCACAGAGCACTTGGCCCGCAAAAAGGGCAAACGCGAAGGTGTGCAGATTGACTATTTCTGCTGTTCAGACGCGCTCTACAATGTTCCCTTGTATACCCCTCGTCTGTTGCAGATTTATGAAGAACGCAACATCGGCCTGGAAGTGAATCACAGAGTAAAAGGTATTGATACACAGGCAAAGAAAGTATATCTGGAATGCCATGAAAAGAAAAAGGTAAAGGAAACGGACGCACAGGGGAAAGAAGTGGAAGTGGAACGCACCATTATAACACCTCGTGTGGAAGACTATGACCTGCTGAGTTTCGTTCCTCCCCAGTCTGCACCCGATTTCGTTCGTGAGGCCGGACTGTCCTGGACCGAAGGCAAACTTGCAAAGGACGGATGGGCAATGGTCGACAAGAAGACCCTCACGCATCTTCGCTATTCCAATATCGTGTGTCTGGGTGATGTAGCAGGAATACCCACCAGCAAAACCTCATCGGCTATCCGCATCCAGCTGCCTATTGCAGTAGACAATCTGCTCAACATCATGCAGGGGAAAGAACCTGATAAAATATACAACGGATATGCCTGCTGCCCCATAGTCACGGATTATGGCCATGTTCTGCTTTGCGAGTTTGATTACGACAAGAATCCCGACATATCATTCCCCTTTACGCTTCAGGACATGTCGCAGGAACAGGCCTCTGCATGGATGCTCAAGCGTCATTTCCTCAAGCCCATGTTCTTTTACGGCATGCTCAACGGACTGATGTAGGGATTCTCCATAAATCATTCGAATGCTATATCTGAACACAAAGATAGATGAAATCACAGAGCAGCAGCTGGACGAACTTGTCCGGCTGCTGCCTTTACAACGAAGACAAAAGGCGGAAAGGTTCACACATCTTCAGGGACGCCGGGAGTGTACCCTATCCTACCTGGAACTCTGCCGTGGGCTGAAAGAAGAGTTCGGCATAACCGAACTGCCCGATTTTGACTACACGCCCAAGGGGAAACCATTCCTTAGCGCCTATCCGCACATCCACTTCAGCATCAGCCATTGCCGCAATGCCGTGGGATGCCTCATCAGCACCACCCCATGCGGACTGGACATTGAACGCATCCGGCCTCTTAATCCACAACTGGTACGCCACACCATGAACGAAGAAGAATGCCAGCAGATTTTTTCTTCCTCCCGACCCGATGTAACTTTCATCCGGATGTGGACCCAAAAGGAGGCCGTACTGAAGTTAAACGGAACCGGCATAACAGACCATCTGCATCAGGTTCTCTTACCGAAAAATCTGGAAGGCATCCACCTTTCCACCACCGACTATCTTGAACAAGGCTTTGTCCTCACCTCAGCAATAAGTTATCATAAAAATAAGGAAAGCTTATGACAAACATGAAGATAACCTTTCGCAAAACAATCTATATCTGTACCGTCCTGCTGGCAATCATACTGTTCTCGCTTGGTGCAGGCAGTTGCTACATGCTCTCATACTCACTTGGAGAAGACACCAACCGCAGAGACGTGGACAGTGCATACAACGTCCTATACAAGAGGGTGCCCGACATGAGATGTTGGGTGGACAGTCTGAAACAGAACGGATTGTTACGCGACACCTTCATAACAATGCCATCAGGAGAACGCCACCATGCCATATATCTGCGGGCAGACTCTGCACAGGGACGCACAGCCATCGTAATACACGGATACAGGGACAGCGCCCCCAAATACCTTTATCTGGGACGGATGTACCATCGCGACTTAGGCTTCAACATCCTCATGCCCGACCTTCATGCGCATGGCCTGAGCGAAGGCAAAGGCATCGGCATGGGCTGGAACGAAAGACACGACGTAATCCGATGGGCGGAAGTTGCCGAAGAAATGTTCCGCTGCCCGTCGCACCAATCAAGGATAGTCATCCATGGCGTTTCCATGGGAGCGGCCACCACAATGAACCTTTCCGGTGAGCCACACCCCTCATACATCAAATGCTTTGTGGCAGATTGCGGTTTCACCTCCGTGTGGGACGAGTTCCGCGGACAGCTGCGGGAACAATTCTCCCTACCCCCCTTCCCGCTCATGCACATCGCCTCCTGCCTCTGCCGTATGAAATACGGATGGACATTCCGTCAGGCATCCCCCCTGAAGCAAGTGGCCAAATGCCAAAAGCCCATCCTATTTATCCATGGCGAAAAAGACACATTCGTCCCCACAGAAATGGTCTACCGCCTGTATGATGCCAAACCCGCCCCCAAACAACTCTGGACAGTCCCCAACACCGGCCATGCAGACTCCTATATCAATTTCCCGGAAGAGTATACGAAGAGAGTCAAGGATTTTGTGTCTGAGTCGCATGCATGTGACGCTAAATCACAAATACCTTAATCCAATTAATGTGTTCAACATCATAACCCGAACCAGGCCTACGATATATTGCGCAATTCTGAATTATCTTTATGTATAATTTATATCTAACAATCTTGGCATTCACCTACATGTCATTTCTCCTTTTCATTCTGTGTGGCTGACTCCAACAATTGCACAACCATTCTCTTGCAAAAGAAAAAGAAGTCTTTATTCTCCACTAATTTCAACACCTCTTCCTTGGTCTCAAGTTTTGCCGATTTGTTTACAGACACACCTGAAACTGCCTTAAAGAAAAACTGCAAAAATATCACATTGGTTTCTACATCCGGAAAACAGGTTACTTCAATTGATAAAAGGTACAGATCCGGATCTTTTGATTCAAACTTTTCCGATAACTTCTCAAATGCATCGGATTCAATTGCAGAAATACGTTTGATCAGATTAAACTGTATTCTGGCAATCCCAACATCCAAAGGATTTGTCTCGAAAACATCTGGTTTCACACCAAACATGTCTTTTATTGTTTTTCCGCCATTTACTTCCCATTCTGCCATCTCTCGAAGTTCATCCAGTTCATCATAATCACATATCGTCTGAAATTTTACTACCACCTTACCGTTTTTATCAATAAAGCCATAAAGCGTTATTTCCTCATCATCAGTCATTCCGAAACCGTCCTCATCCCTATAATACCGTCCATCCGGATTAATCTGCCAAGAGACTTGAGCTACTCCATTCACAAAGCGATTTATAGAAATCGGAAAGTGAGCATCAAGCCTTTCTGCCCTTTCTCGTGCCATGTCAGGGATTCTCGTTAATGTGTCCCAAGCGATATCCTCCGCCGTGAACAAAGTCAAATCCTCATTGGAGTCCATAATTTCGTATGCACATTTGTTTTGATGATTAATCAGATATCGCGGTTTCCAGTATTGTCCAATCACTTGATTGACAATACCCATTTCCTCCTCAATTACCCTTTTCTCATACGGGTACTGCGAGAATTTTTCATCTGACAGTTGTTGATACAACTTTTCCTTTTCACATTTCTTGGATATTCGTTCTTTTATCCGATTAAAAATTTTTTTTAACATAAGCCTTATTGTCATTAATATTTTTAGAATCAATCATTATTCAAATTTACAGTACCATTTCTGCTCTATGTATGTTTTCAATACATTCCAACACCTCACATTCATTAATCATGTGAGACTCCACCGGAATATCCTCCACCTTTTCCAATACCAGTTTGTTGGTCCTGTAGTTAATCTTCTCATGCCGTACGGACACCATCTGTCCCGAAGAATATACATAGCTATCGCTTTCCAGCAAGGTTCCATATCGGCTATATGACTCCACCTTACTTTTGCGTCCATCCTTCCAATACTCCACCTTCTTTATATGAGTAATAGGAAAAAAATGAGTATAGATATTATATTCGTTCGTGCGGGTCAATGTGATGAGTTCTGTCATCCGCACACCATTCAGGTCACAATGATAAAGGCATGCAGCATAACATTTATCATCTTTATACTTCTTTTCTAGACGCAAATTAAAGCCATCATATATCCGGTACGTATATTCTTCATGTTCTTGTATCGGCCTTTGTATTGTTTCAATATAATAATATCCACCATGCATGTCGTTCGTCCAGAACTCAGGACATGGTTTCACAGTAACATCCAGCCGATACAGGGCCTCAGCCATAAGGGTGTCATTAAAAAATGAAGTCACCTTCTTACAGACACCAGAATCGTCGTAATGCAATGTATAGACTTCATAAAAGCTAGAGGATGGAGCCTTAAAATCCATCTCCTCAACAGCATTTCTCAATTTCACCATGTCCAAGCCAAAGATGCCATCTTCTTCTCGACACCAACGTCTCAGTTCTTCTACATTTTCTTCCTTCGTGTCATTTGCATAAAACTCAACAATACGATGCAGACGCCCCATTTTGTCGTAGTCATAGATTAGATACTGTCCCGTCTGTTCAGATGGTGCGGCAAACGAAGCCAACAACCGACCATTCCTGTCATACATTCGCAAATCTTCATTCATCGGAGCCGATTTCTGTTTATAAACAGCCGTTGAGCCATCCGAGAATTGGATGGAATCATACACACAGAAACCAGCAAAACGAGAGGCATACCTTTCTTCTTCCGTATGCTCTTTGTATAAACGGTTTGATATGGTTATTGCATCATGGTGGCATGCAGATGACAACACCTCCAGCATACTAATAATAAATGTAAATAAAGTTTTTCTCATACACTTAAGCATATACAATCATTTTATCTGTGTATCTACAGAAACCATTATTTTCTTCATTTCTTTCTGTTTCACATATCACGTTTTTGACTCTAATACTTGTATAGAGTAGACCACTATTGTAATTCTATCATAATATCACTGATAGATTTTACATTTACATAATTCACCAACATCCCTTCAACAATCATTAGAGGATGTGCCAAAGTATCGACACACCCTCTTCTATCAAACATTTGATTATTTAATCACATACCAATTTCCATTATAGAAGAAACGGCTTTTACCTTGAATACAGACCCAAGTGTTATTAAAATCTATATACCTATTCCCATAATGCAAATATACAGAATACACACCTTTTCGGTGACCAGACTCAGTGTAGATTGTAACTGAAAATGAAGTACGACTATATGTCCCATTGTTAGGTGCATGAGCAGTCAAACTGGTTTCCACAGGCATATTGGCCTTACACGCAACACTATCAGTCACATAAACAGCTATAATAAAAGCTGCAATAACTATCACCTTGCTTCGTTTCATAATTTTATGCCCTTAATCGTGTCGGGCGCAACTTTTTCAACTTAAATCATTTAATAATTTCTCACCCAACCTCTCACGCAATTACTACAACTCCTTCGTACCATTCTATTTCCATGTGAAGAGCCAAAATACATAAGCTTTTCTACATATCCTGTACCACCACATGTAGAGCATCGTTCTTTCTTGCTCGCACGTGATTCAGTACATGAAGAGTTCGTTGAAACTGGTGTTGTAATTGCAATTACTTGATTGGCAATTTGATCATTTTGCCACATGTTTTGGAATTGCTGCTGTAAAGCTTGTGCTGCATGCTGCATATAAGCTTGATTACAAAAATTCCAATAGTCCGATTGCGCATTCCATTCCTGTTGTTTCTGATACATCCACATTGCGCTTCCAGGCAACATGTCAAAATACTGTGCTTTACTAATCAAAGGAAGTGCAACTACTGCAGTTAATAAAAATAAACGTTTCATTTTAATATTTTTAATTAATTACCCCTACTCACTTAGCGGCATTTCGGGTTACTCCGTATAATTTATCATTATGTAAGTTCCATGAAAAATGGCCCATAAATCTAAAAAATCATGTTTTATCATTTTCATGGAACAAAATTAGTTAGTATTTTTGAGAATAATTAATCTTCCAATTCGTATTACATGAATTGGGCGGATTAATGTATGAAATTATTGATGCCCGCAAAAACGGAAGTTCAATTGAGACTATTTCGTTTTTGTGGACAGCAATAATATTATACTATTGCTGTCCGGTAAAAACCATGAAGCGTTTCAAAAACAACATTTCCCCGGACATCCGATATGTTTGGTATACATATGAACCATTTTAGGGGGAAAGGTGGAGGATAAAGCTTAAAATGGGAAATAACGACCATATATGATTAGTCTATTCTAATTTATCAAAGAGATTTTTACCGGACAGCCGTGAATATCCTTTCAAGGGGGCTTGTAAAGCAAAAAAATCAGTGATTATAGACTCTTACACATGTTTACCGGACAGCAATAATTTGAAATCTATGAATATGAGCAGAAGAGTGCGAAGAACTGACGGGGTGGAGAATGGTTTATATCACAAAAATGAAGGACCTTAAATACGAATTCTATTTGACTTTATGAAAATGACATCTGAGGTTAATATAACAAGGACAATGGCCTTGACACAGTTCGGCTTACACTACCGAAGTCATTGCTTCCCAAGGGGAGCAACAACATTCAAGGGTTATAACCTATGTCGACGCCCCAAACAGGGAGTAGTCCCAACTTATATCTTTTCCAACCAACGACTTTGACACACCTCAGGAAACAGACATAGAGATTTATCATCATTGGCAGATTGAAATGCTTTTCAAACAGATAAAGTAGTATTTCCGTTCTTTGATTTAGAACTTATATCCGAATGTTGCATAAAGAGCCATATTATATGACTTAGATAAATAATCCTTTAAACAAGGGAGTAATCCATATTCAAACTCTGTTCCCAATACAAAACGATGATATTCAAAATCTACTCCTAACAAAAGGCCAACATCAAATCGTCGACCAAACCCCAATTCTGAATCAAAAATATCTTCTTCATACGTTATACCCTGTAAAGTATAATTTCTTTTACCAGATAACATATAAGCTAAATATGGCCCAACCTTAAGTGTCATATTTACCTCATCACTCAAGCGTATGCGATAAGAACCTAAGATAGGCGATTGCAAATAGTACATATAATAAACAAGTTTGTTAGAGGGGTCAGAAGATCCAAAATAAGTGCCTTTTTGTTTAAATTCCAATGATGGCATAATAAGCCAGTTAGCACTTAATGGTTTTTCAATACCCACACCTATTTTCCATCCCAATTTACCTTTCTGGTATTCACTGTCACCACCTCTCACCGTAGCCCAACCAGCACCAGCTTTTACATTCCATGTAAGTTGTGCAGATGCGAACAGACATACTAACACGGACACTAAAAACATACTGAATCTTTTCATTCTTATAAATTTTAATTGTTAATATTGAATTTAAATGTTCTCCATAATGTTTTCATTTGAGGGGCTGTATAAACTTCGGGAATCTGCCCCTTTTCATTTAAGGTTAGAGATTTCAATCCCACTTCCTTTCGAAGATAACTATAAAGTTCACCATAAGAAATTTTTCCTTTTGTCTCTTTCAGTTTTTTCAACAGATAGTAAGTAAAAAGTCCATGTCCTTTAGATTTATAAGAATAGGCCGACTCAGTTTCTGAGGTGGCTGAAAACACCACTAATTTACCTGTAAGTACTTCTGGATTTGGTTTTCGTGCTATGCCTCTTGATGCCATAACGGGCGCTCCATCTCTTTGCATTCCACTAAAACAGGCATCCAAAAACACTGTAACAGAATTTACCGGCATTGACCCCAATTTATTGTACATTTCTTTCAAACTATAACCCGTAGATTCAATATCAGAAGCATAAGCATCTGTCGGCAATATAAATCCTCCTTTATGCTCTTCATCTGACATGCCATGACCCGCATAGTAAATAATAAAATTACATTCACCTCCTAATATTTGCGAAATCTTTTCAAGCCAATCAATATTTCTTTTAATTTGCATATGGGTAGCATTCTCCACCAGACGAATATTTTCTTCTGGTATACCTAAAATTTTCTGACAATATTCTTTAAACGTCCGCCCATCTCTAAGCGCAAAATCCACCCTACTTTCCACATCATATACTTCGTTGGCTATGATAACAGCAAATGAGTTATTATTAATTTGACCAAGTTCCGGGATGTTGATATCCACATCCGACAAAATTTCCGCCACATTTTCTTTTAACTGAGCAGGTAAAACGATATCGTTTTCGACAACGACCTCCTGTGGAACCTCCAATGGTTGTACCATCGGGGGTGATACAGAGTCAAGCGCAGTCGACGGTTGTTGATATTGCGACCAAACAGAATTAGTGATATTAGTTGAATTACGCTTTATATTTGAGCATATTGTTTCTGAAGCCTGGAAATAAGCAATATCGTTTACATTGGCAAACGAATTCCTACCAATATTTTTCAAACTGTTAGGAAGTACAACATGTTCTAATTTACGGAATTCTATGAAGCTATAGTTTTCTATTTCAGCAATACCTTCTTCGACAATTAATGATTTGGTAGAATAATTGCAACCGCTTATGTAAGTGTCTATTTTATCTACTGGATAACTAATCCCTTTATAATTCACTTTTCCTGGAACAATTACCTTACTTGCTTCCTGATCAAAACCTGTGATGGTTACCATACCTGATTTTAGCCTACACTTAAATATTACACCTTGATAACCATAACTAAAGCGTTGGGCTCTAATCACTGTCAGTACTATAAAACTAATTACTATGATAGATATACACCTTTTCATATATTATATATTTATTATTTGGTCGTTAATATTTCAATGATTTCCGTTTTCAAACCACTTTTATTTATCAATTTATTAAAATCGGTTCTATTTAAGTATGGTAATCCATCTTCATCATTTGGATTTTTCACATCTACTAGTTGAAATGAAACATTTGAACTGACAACATACATTTTATTAACGACACTTTGACCTTCGCACGTCATAATCTTTTCATGCGGATAAGTATCAAAAAAAACTGTTCCTGTATCTTTTATTAATTTATAAGGATTATTTCCAACCTTATACGGCAATAATTGCAAGAACTTTCCTTTGTCTTCCATAAATACAGCAACGAAAATATCTCTCATGGATTTCATATATAAATAAAAATCATCACCATCCTTAAACGTTGTTGTTGCGGCACTTAAAATCGGTTCATTACGTAGTGTCATTATTGACAACTCTGATCCTATACCAGACATTTTCCTTGGCTTAATTAAAGAGACAGTATCTTCGGTCATAGAGTGAACTTTTGTTGGTTCGACAGAATCACCAATAACTGGAGGAACAACAGAAATACTATCAACATGAACCAAACTACACAAAGAATCATAATCTTCACTGCCACCACCATTATGTCCTGGACATTTTCTCAAGCCCAATATACATAGTGCAGTCAACGAGCAAAAAGCAATAGGTATCAACCATTTAGGAAGTTTTGGTTTCAATTGGGAAACAGAAAGAACAGGAGAAACATCTTCATGAACTGTTTCCTCCTCATCATCTGCTGGCGCAAACAGTAAAGAAAGAAACGCATCTATACTATCAGGGCGATTGTAACGATTGAGTTTCATGGCTCTTTCCACCGTATTACATGTAGGAGCACTTATAGAGCCGGATAGAGGTTCCATTTTTTCACCACTAATCCGTAAGTTTGAACTCGTAGGGGTAATACCTGAAAGCAACTTATATAAAGTTGCACCCAAAGCATAGATATCCGTAGTGGGCGTAAACTTTACCAGGTCATTGCCGATCTGTTCTGGAGGAGCATAACCTGGAGTATGCCCCAACAAGGTAGAGGTATTCTCGCCGTTTACTTCATCATATTGTTTGGAAGTTCCGAAGTCAATCAAAATTGCATGGTCATTACCATCTATCATAATGTTACCTGGCTTGATATCCAAATGCAAGCGATTATGGGCATGCACATACCCCAAAGCGTCTGCCACCTGTCGAATATATCCTAATGCACGAACCTCAGAGAGAGCACCTTCTTTATCCACGATTTCCTTCAATGACTTACCATCAATATAGTCCATAACATAATAGGCCGTATGATTCTCTTCAAAAATATCAGTAACACGAACAATGCCTTGATGATGCAAATCAAAAAGTGAGCGTGCTTCGTCGATAAACTTGAGTTTCATTTTCTCAATCAAGCCTCTTTTGTTTGTTGTCTCAACAGTAACTAACGCTGTATTTTCATCGCGTCCACAGAAATCTTTCACAAAAAATTCCTTGATGGCTACACGCTTACGAAACATCACATGTTCGGCTTCGTAAGTACAACCGAAACCACCGCTACTGATAAAACGGACTATTCTATATTTGCCTCCTTGAAGGAGAATACCTTCTTTCAAATGCATAAATAAGCCTACTATATATCCATTTAGAACACCCCCAACAATTTACAAACGAAATACAAAGCCGCTATCAACGATGCATAAATCAATGTAACATAGCCCCACCGAAATGGGCTTCGTGCAAATATAACATCCGTTTCATGCATATCCAATATATGTACCAATATGGCTGAATGGTTATCCCGATTATCTACTGTAACCTTTTTCAACATATCCACTTTTTCCTTTGTACTCCCACCCACATCCGAAAAAATGAAACGGATGTTATCATCTTCCATCTGCTCCAACATTCCGTCCGAACAAAGCATAAAATAGTCACCTTTCCGAATATCTTGAGTATGATACATGTCAGCCTTGGAACGATGCTCCATACAAGGTTGCATGGCACGTGTAATGATGTTCTTCTGTCTGGAATACTTCGCTTCCTCCTGAGTCAGTTCCCCTATTTTTATCAAATCATTGACCAAAGAATGGTCTCGAGTTTGAAAAAGAATTTTCGTTTCATTGGCATCCTTTCCCGGACGAATATGATATACACGACTATCACCAATATGCGCAATTGTAGCTCCTTCCGCATGAAGTTTCAGAAACGTCAGGGTTGTTCCCATTTTTTTTATAGCCCCATTATCCATACTGTCCAAAGCATCAAAGGAATCATTAAGAGCTGCATTGAATTCATCATCCGTAAAAGAACCTTCCATATCCGAACAACTGTCTAGAATCGATTGGCTAATAGCCCGACAGACTGTACTACTGGCCACCTCTCCTGCTGCATGTCCTCCCATCCCGTCACACAGGATAAACAAGCGGTCAGAAGATTCCTCCATATCCAACTCGGGGAATATGGAATCCTCTTGTTTTTCACGAGTTCCCAATTCCTTTATTGTATATACATCCAGTCTATATTTCATCATTCGTACCGTTTATGATTAGATGATTGTACCTTCCACATCAGGTATTTCAAATACCAACTTGGCTTCCGGCAAAGTAATGACATCTGCATGCTTCAAAATGATTCGGTCAGGCGCTTCCATTTTCTCTTCATTTAAAAGTGTCTCATTCACTTCCGACTTGTATAGAGACAAATAATGTACAAGTCCCTTACCTGAAACCTTTTCCACATCGACAATCAGATGCTCACGGCTCGTTCTGCTTTTCGTTGCCTGCAAAGGTATTTGTATATCTGCCTTTGAAGTATTGGCTTTTCTTCCAATAATATTCCGTCCCATTTTTAGTTGAAACGGAGAAAGTGTAGAACCCAATATCTTTATCTGACCTATTGTTTCATTCAGTAGTATTCCGGTTTTAGTATTATCACCACAGTCCGGATACTCAGTATGTTCCAGTTGTGACACATCCGTCACTTGTTGATAAGATTTCAGTGGAGACGTAGTCTTACATATAGGACAAGGAATGTCTATGTCCTGATTCAAAGTATTTAACTTAACTTTCAATCTGGCCCCACAATTCGGGCATTTAATTTTCATTTCCATCTCAATTTATTTCCAAATAACAACTGGCATATCATTTGGGAATTTACCCCACATTACCGGGTGTTGTTTCCCTCCAGACATCCTTACCACATTTCTATGTACATAGTCAAACAGTTCCCTTGCTGTTATCACACGATCCATGTTGACATCCGCTCCACCTCTCAATCCTTTTTGAAGAAAAGTCGTAAAGAAACCATTTTTCATACTTTCCCGCTCAATGGAATATTCATTGCTCCTTGATGACAGGAACAACATGACATTCGCCTTTTGGGCGTCTGTAACTTCAGATTGATTAGAATTTCCTTCACGCCGCATCTTGCCAGAAAAACAAGCATCTGCAAAAATCATCTTGTTCCTGCATTTGCTTTCTGCCATAGCCTTCCGTATTTCCTTGTAGGGAAGTTCACCATCATAAACACAAAATCCTCCGTCATACCCATGCCCACTATAGAAAAACACCACCATGTCATCAAAACCAGCTTCCAAAAACACCTTATTCATCGCTGCAACAATTTTGGACTTTGTCGCTTCCTTGTTCAGTAATTGGCAATACTGCATAGACATATTTTTTGAATATAGCCATGTTATAGTCTGCGCATCCCTGGCTGGTAAAATAAGATCATTTGATATTCCAGGATAGTCTGCAATTCCCACAGAAACCAAAAAGATCTTCGCATGAGTTTCGTTAGATATCAGCAGAAATAATATTAAAATCAACCCTTTTAAATTATATATCATAGGAAGTTTCTGCATCGTTGATATAATCCACTGTATCGTCTTCAGACGCATACATAGAACCACCGCCGAATGAGTTGCTTTCGAAATCGCTAACAGACAAATGTGCTGTTGGAACATCTACATTTATTTCATCTGGCATTTCACCACCATTATTTTCATAAGAAACCACCACATCAAATTCTCCATTATCATCCACATCCACAAAAAGGAAATCCTGTTCACCATCTGTCATCAGTCCCAAATTAGCGCCCGTTTCAGAATCATGAACTACACCCAAAATTTCTACCTCGGGATTTGTTTCTTGCACATCAACTTCTACGATTGGCTGGTCACTTACTTCTGTTGAGTCTGCTTGTTGGACAGAAGACGATACCGAAGATTGTGTCTCTCCTTGTTGACTCCAATTGAAATGGGCCATATATTCACTCCGTTCTGTTGAAGACATGCCTTTCCATTCCTCTGCAAAAAAAGTATTATATACTTTGCCTCTCCACTCGAATGCTCCTCCAGCTCCCACTTCTGCACGAGCAACAGAAAATGCTTGGGAAAAAGACATTTCATCAGTAACATTTGTTGCTATCTCTATTTTACCATCTGACCATGTCGGATGCCCTCCATTTGCAACCTGTATAGGGACTGCTGGTACTTCTTGGTTAGTCACTATACTATTCTCGTCTAATAATAGATCATCAACGCCCAAAATAGCAGACAACCCCAAAGCTAAATCAAAATCAGTTTCTATTTCATTTGCCGTATTTTCGGGACTCTCTACTTCTGCAATTTGACTTTCTGTATTTGAAGCTTCGGAAATATGCGATTCTTCTGCAAGCGGTTCTACAATGGGACTTGTAGATGCTTCAGGGGTTTGAGCTGTAGTCATTCCATGAGATTCCCAATTGAAATGAGTGTTATATTCATTTTTTTCTTCGGCCGACATTCCGTTCCATTCTTCCGCAGTATAAGTACTATAGACATTGCCTTTCCACTCAAATGCTCCTCCAGCGCCCACTTCTGCACGGGCTGTAGCGAATGCTTGGGAAAATGACATCTCATCAGAAACGGCAGTTGCGATCTTTATCTGATTATCTGCCCAAACCGGAGAATGTTCTTCTATTGAAGAATCATCAGAAATGTCCTGCGTCTCTGGATTTGAGCTTATATGATCGGGAGTGACAAACGAAGATGTACTACCCAACAACACGCCCAATCCCATAGACACTCCAGCTTTACGCCATGTTGAATCTTTTTCTTTCTTTTTCTCATGTGGAATTTTCGCTCCCTTATTTTCATTAACCCTGTCAGAGGAATTCACTTCTTCATAAAAAGTGTTTTCGTTCATTGATTCTTTATTTTTCATAAGTGCTTTTTATTTATAATATATGTTATGGATAATTGTTTCCTATTATGTTTTCAACGGCAAACCTACAGGTTTTTATTCAAATACAAATACAAATTGAGATTGTATTACATAAAACAGTAGAATTTATGTATGAATTTTCATCATTAAATAACGTTTAAATGAATTTTTTCGCTCATTTTTGGTAATTACTATTGGGTTATGCCCCACTGAAATAAATTAAAGAATTAAATAATCAAACACGCTTCGCTGCTAGTCTGAGACAGGACGCACAGAACGACAGAAGTGGCGTTGGGCCCAAACCATGCTGCGACGATCATCGTCGAAGGTCAGCATGCACGCAAGTCCAGGATTGCTTTCTTCAAGCAAATCACCCCAATAGGCACCGGACTTCCCTACACCGTAATTCCATGCCCTGTAGCGGCTACCCGCAACAGGAAGAAAGATACTATTACCGTTAGGACCAACAACTTTGTAACCTTTGTAACCATCCTGTTCGGCCAAAGTCCAACGGCACGTGCTATCTAATTCCTTCAACTCTTTTTCTGTTGGCAAACGCCAACTGCTACCCCAATGATAACGGGCGGCATCATATTGCGAATTACCGCTGATTGCCCCCATAGACTTTAAATTAGTCCTGCTATTTTCTTCCGTATATTCAGACATAGGATGGACTTCACCCCAAGCAAAATAATCACCATAATCACTGGGACTACCGGCACCCACATTCATAGTAGCCCACTTAACGCTCAAGCCCAAGTCAACCCATTCATGACCATTGATACTGCCTGTGGTAGCTGCTTTGACTGGTTCTAACTGGGCTTCATGGACTGGAACACGAGCAGGGACAGCAACCAAACTCTCATTGATGACGACGGGCTTGTCGCCAAACGTATATTGCTTCGAGAACGGTTCATACCCATCCAACAAAAGCTTGACCGTATGCTTGCCACGAGAGACTTCCTTACCTTCTAACGGAGACTTGCCAATCTTCTTGCCATCCAAATAAACAGTAGCACCGACGGGAGATGTACTCACATACAAAGGTGCAATAGAAGGAATATCGTCCTTTATGGGTTCAACTGGATTGACTATAACAGGAGAAACGACAGGAAGACTATCAACTTGAACCAAAGTATCGGTCGATAAAGAATCTATTGCGTTACCGCCACCACCTACGTGTTCGGGATCAATACATTCATGCAATCCCCAAAAACATAAGGCAATCAACAAACAAAGGACAAGAGGTTTCAGCCATATACGAGGAAAAGGATTGGGGTCAGGAACAGAAGAAACTGGAGGAGCAGGTTCAGACGAAACTACATCTATAACCGTTTCATCATTATCAGTCTCCAAAGAAGAATCCAACAAAGAAAGGAAAGCATACACACTTTGAGGACGGTCCTTGCGACGTGACTGCATGGCAGCCTCTATCGCTTTACGGGTTGGCGCAGATACGTGCGAAGGAAGAGCCGGCAAGCCGTCATTCAACACGATGCTGGCTTTAGGTGGACGACTCCCTTGCAACAGACAATAAAAAGTGGCACCCAAAGAATAGATGTCCGTAGCTGGAGAAAATGAGGAAACACCGCCACATTCGTATTGCTCAGTAGGGGCATAACCCTCGCTGAGTCCCAAAGGAGTGCTGCTGGTCTGGTCACCACTGGTCTCGTCGTAATGTTTGGAAAGACCAAAATCCACCAACACAGCCTCTCCGTTACTACGGAACAGAACATTGCTTGGTTTGATGTCAAGATGGAGAATGTTACGCTCATGAACAAACATCAGGGCATCGGCTATCTGACGGATATACGATAAAGCTTCCGTTTCAGGCATACCACTTTTCGGTATCCGGCTTCGCAAATCACCACCGGGAAGATACTCCATCACATAATAAGCCGTTTCGTTTTCCTCGAACACGTCATGAATGCGGACAATGTGATGGTTATCCAACTCCGAAATGGTCTGTGCTTCCTTCACAAACTTTTGGCGAAAACGCTTTACCAACTCCTTGCTACCGACTGAAGGAACAGAAACATGACTCGTTTCTTCCTCACGGTTGCAATACTCCTTCATGAAGAACTCCTTGATAGCAACCTTGCGGTTCAACCCAGTTTGCATGCCCAAATAGGTGATTCCAAAACCACCTTGACCAAGCATCCTTTCAATTCTATATCTCCCTCCTTGAAGGAAAGAACCTTCTTTTAAATGCATATCCTATTGTATCATTATTTCATTCACTCTGCCCATTTACACTTATTGTACTGGCAAAATTCATCTTGGCGCAAAATTTTATATGGTCTCACTCCCAGAAAGTGTTTACATTTAGGGCAAACGTAATCTTCCTGGAATTTCTTATCCAGCAACTTACGGTCTTCAATACTTCTATCCGTTATCGTGCGATACAACCCATAAAACAGTACTATTGCAGCAATGACATACAAACCCATTGAAATGTTTTCAAGAGTGTTGGAACTTTCAACACCAATACTTTTAAAAACATAACCTATCAGACCTGTCAAAACGGTACAAGGCATATACAGACTTTTTATAAGTCCCAAGTTCTTTTGACGCTTCTGCAATCGATAGAGAGCATTGTCATAATCTTCCCAAACCTTTTCCAAATGGCTAATGGAATAACCTACAATATTTCGTACTGCCTCCGTTATCTGTTCTATATCAATCGGATATTTATCTTTTCCTAAGGTCACCTTACATTGGTTGGACAATTTTTTCACATCCACTTCCAAACCATTTACATAAGTGACATTCTGTGGTTTTAAGTTATGGATTATCATCGTTCCATCCTGTCCCATCGTGATTTTGCAATGAGCGGTATCTTCATTTGGCTTACAGCAACTCACACAATTAGACACACAACCGTAATCGCCAATAGTAGCAGTCTTTATTCCATCACCACTTTTTACCGCAAGCAAAAGACGGCTCTTCTGTGGCTCTCTTCCTATCCATATTACTTTTCCAAACAAACTATCCATTATCAATATCTTTATGTTTCAAACTATGGATGGCACATAAAGTTCTCTCAATTTTTTGAGGGCGTCTTTCGACACATCCAAATGAAAAGAAAAATTCTCCCCATCACTTAACACCAACTTTTGGCGCAACACATTTATCTGATATACATACGTATGATTGATTATATGTCGTTTGCCTACTCTAGCGAAAATGCTTGCTTGTTCTTTCAAACGTTCATGCAAAATTTGTTGCATATGAGCCAAATTTATACATATAACACCTTTCAATTGATTTGCCAGGACTATATTGGTATAATTGCCATCAGCTTCAAAATAAACGATTTTGGATATGTCTATTCTCAATAACTCGTCACGAGAATTCAGGTATAAATAATTCCTTTTCATAAAATCAATCGGCACAATACAAGATTTCTATAAAATTAATTCCACGGGAGTGGTTCTCTTACATCTAAGTCCGCATGAGGGTTCCCATTGAAAATATCCGTCATATTTTTCATAAACTGTTCGGTCCCATAATAAATTGAATAAGGTAAAGAAAATATATTCTTACACAAGGACAAGCCCTCTTGTAAAACAAGGGTGTTACCATCACAATGAAACAAAAAACGATTTGTGTCATGATTATCCAAGAATAATATCAATTGAAATCCCTTGGGGTATTTATTAAAATGGTTATTAATTTTATTCTTTAGATTTACATTACCTAAAATATTAAACTTTTGTTTTTGGCGTTTCAAATTTTCAATTTCTTCCAATATCAATTCGCGAAACTTAAAGTCGAGCAAACCATCTAAGTAATCCACATAATTCAACTGGATTTCCTCTTGAGAAAGTTCCATTTTATATGCTTTTGTTTTTTGGGCCATATTAATAAATTCAACTTGAGATAAATCCGACATAGGATTAAACCACGCTTCTCCAAACAAAAATAACTCAGGATTAATTTCTTTTACTTTATAACGAAGTTCTTTTAAAAAGCTAAAAGGAACTCCTATTACATGGTCTATACGCAAACCATCAACTCCTTTTTTCGCTAACATGACAGCAATACTTATATGATAAGTTGCAGCTCCCTCATCATATAAATTAAACTTGGGCAAATCAGGTATATTTTGATAAGAAACAAAACCTCCTTTCCGCCCTTGATTAAAATAGAACCATGAACGGTAAGAACTATTTATATCGTTTTGAGCGGCTTGGAAAAAAGGATGATTTATATGACAATGATTAGGAACGTAATCACATATAACCTTTATTCCTTTTTGATGTGCAATCGTTATTAAATTATCAAAATCCGCCCAATCTCCAAAATGTTTATCAACTTCTTCGTAATTGGTTATATGGTATCCGTGATAAGCTTCTGTTTTAAATATAGGTGTTAGCATAATAGTATTATACCCCAACATTTTAATCCAATCAAGTTTATCTATAATTCCTTTAACATTTCCACCTAAAAATTGATTACTATTTTGAGGAGGAGTTAACCAACCTCCATTAAAACGATCTATCATAATATGATAAATACGCAAATTTGCCCATGTATTAGATTTTGCTATTTTGTTTTCGCATACACTTCTCCCACCAGAACAACGTAAACAGCGTTCATTCTGACAACTATTACTTGAGTAATCATTAAACGAATTTAATATTATTCCATTCGAATTATTTCCAACATTACGATATATATTCATTTTATTTGTATTTTCTAAATCCGAACCAGCATTTTGATTTAAATTATTATTCTTATCTGCTTTTTTGCTAAACTCATCATACACCCATTTATACAAGAATAAGTTACCCAATACATGTGATATAATAACCACAATTGTTAATATTATCAAAAAGGACACTGCATATATAATTCTAACATTCGGATAATTCCAACACGCAAAAAAATTCACATATGTCAATGACAACGTTACCCAAGCTGCACAAAATACATTAGGTGCAAAAGAATAGAACATCAACCACCTAAAGCCTGATTTCAAGAAATGTGTAGGGACCAATGATATTACATGGGGTATTGGAAGTTTTTTTAACTTTAAAGGCAAAGAATCATAATGATGCCAACGTTCGAATACAGTTCCTATGGCTGTTTGACTGATAAGCACTGAATATATACCTGAGACTGAGATCAGAATACCTACCAATAATAAAACAACAATAACACATTCTTTTAAATTTTCCGCACATAAAACCGTACACAAAGCAGTAATAATTATAGTCTGAGCAGCCAAAATCCACGCCAAACGATGATTTTGATGTCCTGTCTCATCTATCTGCCATTTATATAGGCTATCCACATTAAGATTAATTTTTTCTTGTATCATGACTCCAATAAGTGGTTATGCATTAATAAATATTCTTTTCAAACGTTTTTGAATTATTGTACAAAAAAAGCGTGAGATTCGTACTCGTTACTTATCTCACACTCCTGGCCTTCGAACTTGCCCTTCAGTAAAGATAAGCAACTTCGAAGCCCACGCCGATATGAATATAGTTCACCTTAAACGACTAAATCTTTCCACTTACTGTGGAAGAAACAATCAAAATAAGGAGATGCAAATAATCACATCCCAGGGACATCTACCGTTGCGTCATCGTCTACTGAATTTTCCAAGTGTTCGAAGTTTGGAGTGCAGCGATGAAGCGTCAGAGTAAACGCCTTCTATGTCCGTCCTCTCTTCCCACCCAAAGCCCGCTTCATGAGTTTTATCTCACTCAGCCCGGCGCAGGCAACCTTGCCATTTCCGTGAAAGAACTCGTCTTCCTGTGAAATTATGGACAAAGAACTGAGAGTCCGAATGCAAATTTAGCAAAAATAATGTAAACAAAGTATAAAAAAAGAAAAAAAACATAAAAAAGACACGAATTGGTTATGGATTCTGATTAATACCCTAAAAGAATCGTCTTTATTTTGCCAATGAAAATCATTCATTTTTACGTTGAGGCTTCTAATATGGCACTGGATAAAACTGGTACGGCAGATGACAGCAGATTGTTATTGTCATGACACATATTTCATACTGACCATACTGAATAGATTATTTTTGCAACTCACCACGACTCAGTACTAATGTTTAACCACGGACAGATCCTGAAATAAATTCAGGATGACGTAGTGTTTGGACATTAAATTTACATGCGAAAGTTGAAAATGACAGATGGACAGAATGACAGTTTTTTTTGGGGGGGTAGAACAGGCGCATCAGTCTGTTCCTACGACGTGTCTATACCCCCTTTTTCCAAGAAGCTATCTCCTCGGGCAAGACAAGCTATCTTCTCGGATCCCAAAAGCTATCTCCTCAAGCCAAGTAAGCTATCTTCATTTTTTACCCCATTTCTTACTCTCGGAGAACGACACATGATAAGGCAGATAACAGCGGATCGTTATTACCATGACACCATACGCAATGCTGATACTGAAACAAGGCACAATGAAGTAAATAATCTTTACAAAATGCAAAACATCTTTAAAGGGGCCATTAAGGTAAAATGTAAAAATTGGGCAATTGTACCGAAAAAGGCACCCAGTTGGGAAAAAATATGTTTCCAACTGGGAAAATTATTTTTTCCAACTAGAAACCTTAAATTAGGGGTTATCGCAAATATCGGCTATTTCATCCTTATTTTACGTTTGTCCGCCCAAAAAGGCGCTAACCTTACACGGTAAAAAGTTTTGACATAAAAAAGATGTACCGAATGATACATCTTATAATCTGAGAATATATAAACGACTATCAGACGCAACTATTCTTGTTTGTTTCCAAGATGACTCAAATCGAAATGATAAATTCTTTCATTGCATGACACTTTTCCAAGGTGTTTTTGTGACAATATTGACATTTTTCCAAGATTTCACATTAAAAAATAGGTTCTTACAAGGATAGCGTAGGTATTCGGGGATGAACACAAAAAAAGATGTACCGTATGATACATCTTTTACTGCACGGGAAGAGAGGCTCGAACTCCCGACACCTGGTTTTGGAGACCAGTGCTCTACCAACTGAGCTATTCCCGTTTGTTTGCGGCTGCAAAGGTAGAACTTTTTTTGCAATCCTGCAACAACATTCCAGAAAAATCCTTAACTTTGCGTAAAAAGAAACGGACAACGACAATTTGTCCTACAACTACACCAACAGATATTCGAGATATGAAAGTATTGTTCCTTTTCATCATCATACTGGCCCTAAACGGTTGCGCACAACAGGACGGTCGCAAACGGAGCACCATTTTCGGGCAAGAGGAACGACAGATAGAACTATACGACTTACCGGAAATCCAACATACCGGCACGCTGATAGGCATTACTCTGAACGGCCCGGACACGTATTACGAATACCGTGGCGAGGGAATGGGCGAACAATATCTTCTGGCCAAGGAGTTTGCAAGGCACATCGGTGCCAAACTGCAAATGGAAACAGCGGCAGACACCACTACGCTATTGCAAAAGCTGGCTTGCGGAGAAGCGGATTTCATAGCTCTGGAAATGGGAGAGGAAAAGAGATGGATGACAAGAGAGAACACTCCCCTACTCGCCCAATGCATAAACGAATGGTGGAACCCGTCAAGAAAACTATCTTTGCAGAAACAGACAACGGGCAAAAACACCATCAAAAGAAAAATGCGCCCAGCCATGTACGACCGTGCAAACGGCATCATAAGCGCCTTTGACGAACATCTGACAAAAGGGGCCGAGATGATAGGATGGGACTGGAGACTGCTGGCGGCACAATGTTACCAGGAATCCGGTTTCGACCCCCAGGCTGAATCATGGGCAGGCGCCAAAGGGCTTATGCAAATAATGCCTGCCACAGCCAATGAAATGGGCATTTCGACACAACAACTCTACGATCCTGCCACCAACATTCATACCGCAGCACGCTACCTTAAACAGCTCAACCGTACGTTTTCAGACATTAAGGACAAGCGCGAACGCATCAAATTTGTTTTGGCAGCCTATAACGGAGGAGCATTGCACATAAGGGATGCCATGACGCTGGCCCGGAAATATGGCGGGAATGAAAGACTATGGTCAGACGTTTCCGGTTATGTACTGAAACTGTCCGACCCCAAATACTACCGCGACCCCGTGGTTAAGAACGGCTACATGAGAGGTAGCGAAACAGAAGCATACGTAAGGCAGATTCTGGACAGATGGTTCCAATACCAAGGATGTGCCAGAGCACATTCCAAAGGCAGCAGTCCCAAGCCGGCCAAACGGAACATGAAAGACGGTAAGCACCAGTCAAATGTAAAAAGCGCAGAAGAGTTCTTGGAATGATGCTTGGGGAAGAAAGGAAGACCAGATGCTGGTCATTGCTTATCGTTCATCGAAGCATCACTTATGGTAAACGTCTATCATAAGTTATGCTTCGAGTCATACATCAGCAATGTGTCTTATCGAACCAAAATCTTTCGTCCGTTCTTCACATAAATCCCAGGCACATTTGTATTCCTTGTCTTGATGCCTTGCAAGTTATATATGGCAGAAGATGAGGCTTTGTCTGTGGCTATTTCATTGATACCATTCCCTTTCCCACCATCAAAAACAAAACTGATTCTGCCTTCCGCATCCTCGGTTATCTGTTCTACGGGACGGCCTAAGAACTTGCGGCCGTCAGTATTGGCATGGTAAAGGGTGGCAGCCGGTATACTGCTGTCTGTCAGGGATGTATTGCCGGAACTGCCGGGATACAAGTCGCCCATGCTGCCGTTGAAAGACTGCACCGTGGTATTGTCTGCCGGTATCGTCACAAACCGCTGATGACCACGCACATCATTTACGGTATTGTCCAGCCAGGCATTACGGTCGTAATCGACATGCATAACCAGCAGTCCATGGGCAGGAAGATAAGCATCCCACCCTGTCTGCTGTCTATTTTCAAGCAAATAATACTCATCGGCATAAGAGCGGTTACGCACAAGGTATGTGGGACCGTATGCCGAAACGCTTGGCATATTATCTATGACACAACCTTCCTTAAGCTCCGTCAGGTCTGACCAACCGCAAAGCCAGCGTTCATAACCGGTAAAATTACAAGGCACCTCGCCACATAAATTGGGACCGCAATAACAGCCGGCATCCATCAGACTCCATATATACATGCCATATCCGCCACTGTAATCAATATCATAAAGATCCGGCAAACCCAGATTATGGCTGAACTCATGACAGAAAGTACCTATACCGTCAGGGGTGGATCCTGATTTTCCGGAAAGTTCGGAGCTACAGGCATAGGCATCTATCTTTACACCATTAAACATGGGGGGAGTAATACCTGCATAAGAAAGGTTGTAGGCATGCGGCCAGATGGTATAGGCTGCTGCGCCCTGTGCCTCGCTATATCCGGCATACAATACAAAAATCTGGTCTACATATCCGTCATTGTCCCAATCGTAATCCGAGAAATCCACTTGAGATGAGGACAGGCGTACAGCCTCTTCCACCATTTTCTCAGGACGCAAATCGTCTCCCCACGAGTTGTTGCTCCCATAATAAGACACTTTATTACTCACCGTAACGGGTCCCACCACATCGAACTTCAAGTCAAAGAGTCCGTTGCTCTGGTCCTTGAAATAGTTGCTCACGCTGGACGGAATGCCGTACTGTGGCGCACCGTTTCCGTTCAGTACAGCCTGATAGTAGTCCTTGGCATCGGGCATGGTAAATACGCAGTCGGGAAACTGTGCCAAGATAACCAATCCCTTTTTGGTTCCCACAAAAGCGGAACGAGTGGCAGAAGCATTGCGGACAGGAGCCGGGCGTTGCATGCGGGAAGAACGCTTCACTCCAGACAAAAGTTTACGGGAATCACCTCTGGCCTTTAGATAGTTGCTCTCAACCACATTCCTTTCTGACGGCTCATGAGCCAAAACAGAAGAAGGGGAAAGAATGCCCGTTACGTTTAACTTTGCATAATAATATCCTCCGTCATCCGCACACACCACAGGCTGGGCGTCATCCGTAAGGTAATAATGCAGACGTTCATCACCGCAAAGGGTCAACGCAATCCGGCTGCCGTCAATCTGGTCAGCCACAAAACGTACACGACGTGCCGGTACCCCCATCAGCATACTGACGAGCGAGAGACAAGAGAGCAAGAGGGCAATTCTTTTCATAATTTATCAAACAAGAATGTTTATTTTACGTTGAACTTATGGACATACCGCTTTCCGCCAACCAAAAGTGTGGCAAAATAAGAGCCTGTCTTAAGGGAAGACAACGATTGCGCATTTGAGCCGGCACTGAGAGTGCGTTCAGAAACCAATTGTCCTTCCATATTATATATATATAATGTAGCCGGACAAGCAGTATCAACCAGCAAACGGTTGTCACCCATCTTTATCACTGGTTTCTGTACATCAGATGAAGGAGAAGTTATTCCGTCTGAAGTTACTCTGTCAAAACTGAACGTATCCAAATACGCCAACTTCACCCTATTTACACCAGCAAATTCAAAATACACATCATGCACACCGGTAAGCTCCGTTTCAAGCGCTATGCGATGCATCTGCCATTGGTTCAACGCATCTTCGCTGGCACGGTATTCGCAAAGCAATGTTCCGCCAATGCGGTCTGCATAAACCTTTATTACGGCAAACGCACGCAAGATGTTGGCATGCAGCAACAGGTGGGTTGGAGCCTCTTGTCCGAAATCAATTCTTCTATAGCCGGTATAATTTGTATTGTAATAGGGACCCGCCACTTTGCGGCCCAAGTCCTCATTTGCGCCAATCTCCACCCCACGCAAAAAGTCGAACTGAGCAAATGAATGGGTATCAGCGGCCATACGCACACCACGGAATACACCCAAGTGGGCATTGAAGGCGGCCGATAGTGCGGTCATTGCCCCACCTCCGTCATTACTGAAACTGCCACCGTCATGAAAATAGAAGTCTTCAGGTGTCTTGGTCAGCCATGCACTCATGCTTATACCCTGGCTGTTTCTGTTATTATAGGCATGGAAGGCATTCTTTGCCAACCAGTCGTACCATTGAGGCTGATCCATACAAGCGGCATAGTTGCGGACATAACGCATAAGAATACCCTTGAAACCGGTAAGGTCTCCGGTTACTGTCTGACAAACTTTGATTATTCCATATTCATTGGCAAGATGTTCTGCCGTCCACGCCATTATGGCGTCCGCATCGTCCTTATACTGTTGGTCTCCGTACCTGTTATAAAGCATGCAGGCGGCTCCCATGGAAGTACCCTGATTGTATGTACTGGCCCATTCGTTGCCCACCTTGTTCTTTTCCGTGTCATAAGAGTCATAGACATGGCCGTTGAATTTTCCGTTCTTGAGGTTGTATAACTTGGCACGATGTCCGGCATAAGTATTCTTGGCCTTCTGGTAATACTTGTCATCACCGGTGGCCATAGCCAGATAACAGGCTGCAACACATGCCGGTCCGTTCACACAACTGTTAGTACCCGTCTTGCCCATGCACCATATCAGGGTGTGGTCGCCATAGGCATTGGCTCTTTTGTACATCTTGTCGAAGTTAGACTTGGCTATAGTCCTGTATTCCACCTTTCCCGTCAGTAAATAGGCTCTTGTACAGGCGATACACATCCATGCTATATCATCATTATAATCGTTTCCGCTCCAGTCTGTTCCGTTACGGTAGCAAAAGTTCTTGTACAGTTCATCAAACATAGTGGCATACTGTATGTCACCGGTAGTTTCGTATGCATCCAAAACAATCTCAAACATTTCGGCATCGCCCCACCAGCCTCCTTTTCCAATAATATGGCCAACTGAGGCCTTGTGATAATAACGGGCCTTCCATCTTTCCATCATTTCCGTACACACTTCGGGCGTAAGCTGGCCTGGTTTGGGTTCAACAACTTCTATCTGCCAATGAATGCACTCTTCCTTTGCATTCTGATAACGCTTTATAATATTGGGCTGCCCCTCCTGCAACGTTTCCGGAGCTGACAGGCAATTTCGCTTTCCTGTGCCCAGATAAGCTATATAGGTGTTTTCCTTGCCTTCCACGGGTTCTAACAACCAGTTGCCATGAATCTTTGCTCTTCTTTCTGTTATCTGTCCGATTATTGTTCCCTGAACCATTGAATTTAATCCTCCGAGATAATAACCGGTATAAACGTTTTTCAACAGAACGGTTCCATTGGAATATTCACAAACTTCCCAGCATTGTGAGGGTGTGTCCGTATCGGTCCACAACATGGTTTTCGCACTTTCCGAAAGGGAGGAGTTTTCAACGGAAAGTGCCATACCGGACTCTCCTATGGTCAGCTTCACCATCTGCCCCGGCTGCAATTGTGCATGAAGGGAAAGAGAACTCAAAAAGGATACAACGGCAACAACCGTAAAGGAAACAATCTTTCTTACCATAACAGAATTTATTTTTATTTATTTATCTTTGAATGCAACAGATTACTTGCTGTCTTCATTAAGCACATACATTTTACAATGCGCACAATCAAACTGAAGTGCAAACTTACGTCCGTCCTGCGACTTCAAATACAGAGGAAGTTTATACGAAACTTTTGCCTGCTGTTTTTTAGGGCAAAGGCCTAATTCATACCGCAGGCAATAACGGCATTCCATCAATACCGGAGAACCGTTTGGAGAATCCGCTTCCATTGCCGGTTTCCAATGGGTTAGTCCGGCCTCTTCGTATGCCTGTGCCGCCAGCCTGTTACTCACATTAAAAGCCTTTACTTTGTCTTTGGGGGACATGATGCACATTTCGTGTGCTTGAGATATCCGTTCAGGGTCCTTACTGTCCAACAACTCGATAATATCCCTTCTCCATGCAGACAATTGGCTGCGGGGGACAAACCAAGGCTGACTGAAATTCACTTCAACCGAACGGCTGGTGTAATGTGTTTCACCCAATTTAGACAGAAGTTGTCTGATGTTATCCATCTGGTCCGACTTGGCCAGTTGATGTTCCCACTGGAACACACGCTCAAGCGTTAAACCGTCCTCACGCTTAACGGAAAGCAAAAAGCCGTCTTCCACATCTTTCAAGTGCCAGTCTAAAGAAATCACTCGTGCTGCAGTAGGTTTGGACATCATCCGTTCCCACCCCTGGTCAAAGCTTCTGTAAAGCGGAGTTCCGGGATGTATTTCAACGGGGTCGGCCAGAAAAAGATGATTGCCCTCTACCCTGTTCACACGGAATCCCCTCAGCTTGCCATCCGCATCCAGATAACAAAGCCCGTCTCCGTTTGCAAAGGAGGCCACACCAGACACGACTATACAATTCCCCTTACGCACATCCTTTACCGTACCCACCAGTTGCCCCATACTTTTGGGCGTATGGACAGACGCCATCTTCTCACGCCTGTCATGAATGAAGTATGAGGTAAAACCTCGGGAAAAGCTACGGTTAGGATCGGGTTGGAAGTTCAGTTCAACCTTGCCGTAGGAAGGACGGGCGTATTCGGGTCTGCGACGAAGTATCTTGTCAATACACAGACGATACCATGCAGTAACATTCTTCACATACGACACATCCTTAAGTCGGCCTTCAATCTTAAAGGAGCGTATTCCGGCGTCCATCATCTCCTCAAGCGAGGATGTCCGGTTCATGTCGCGTAACGAGAGCAGATACTTTTCCTTTGCCAACACATTGCCTTCCGCATCCTCCAATGTAAAGGGCAGACGGCAGAACTGGGCGCATTGGCCACGATTGGCAGAACGCGAAAAACAGTATTGCGAAGCCTGGCAACAACCGCTATATGAGACACAAAGGGCACCATGCACAAAGGCTTCGAGGGGAACATGAGGAACCGCCTGATGAATCCGGGCTATCTGCTCCAAGGAGCATTCCCTGGCCAGGACAACCTGACTGTATCCCATATCGGCAAGCCAACTCACCTGCTCCGGACTACGATTGTCCATTTGTGTGCTGGCATGCAAGGGAACCGGCGGAAGACTCATCTTCAGCATCGCCAAGTCCTGCACAATGAAGGCATCGGCACCAGCTTCATACAACTGCCACAACAAACGTTCTGTGGCCTGAAGCTCATCATCATAAAGAATGGTATTGACCGTTACATAAACCTTAACGGCAAAACGATGGGCATAACGACAGAGTGCCGCTATGTCTTCCACACTATTTCCTGCAGCGGCACGGGCGCCAAAACGTTGTGCGCCAATATATACGGCATCGGCTCCGTGGTCCACGGCAGCCATTCCGCATTCGAAATTACGCGCCGGAGCAAGGAGTTCAATGTATGTCATCTATATTATAAGGTGTCTCCTGATATACGTAATAGTTCAGCCAGTTGGTAAAAAGCAGATTTCCATGACCTCGCCAAGTTACCAGCGGACCTTGTTCCGGATCATTGTTCCGGTAATAGTTGACCGGCATCTGTATGGGAAGTCCCTTAGCCAAATCTCTCCGGTATTCCGTATCCAGCGTGTAGGGAGAATATTCCGAATGTCCGGTAACAAAGATTTCCCTTCCGTTACGTGCCATGACCATGCTCACGCCACTGTCCTGACTTTCTGCAATGATGCTCAGTTCGGGCACACGAAGAATGTCTTCGCGACGGATTTCGGTATGCCGGCTGTGCGGCATATAAAATACGTCATCAAAACCGCGGAAAATGGGCAGTTTGGGATTGGCAGGAATCTGAGGAAATATGCCGAACATCTTTTGGGGCAAAGGGTATTTGGGCACGCCATAGTGATAATGCAGGCCGGCTTGTGCCGCCCAGCAGATATACATCACACTGGTTACGTGCGTCCGTGCCCAATCAAATATTTCAGTAATTTCGTGCCAATAGTTCACCTCGGGATAGTCCAGATGCTCCACCGGCGCTCCCGTGATAATCATCCCGTCAAACTTCTCATGACGCATTTCCTCAAAATCGCGATAAAAGGCCTGCATATGTTCCACCGGCGTGTTCTTACTGGTATGCGCCTTCACCTTCATCAGATGTATGTCCAACTGCAAAGGGGTATTGGACAACAGACGAATCAGGTCTGTCTCCGTTGTGATCTTAAGAGGCATCAAATTAAGAATAGCTATGCGCAAAGGACGGATGTCCTGACTGTTGGCACGTTCGTTGCCCAGGACAAAGATGTTCTCATCCTTGAGAAAATCAATGGCGGGAAGTTTATCGGGTAATCGTAATGGCATGAATTAAATATTTACTTATCAAATAAAAGAACCGCTGTCCGCCCTTGTCCTCGAGCGGACAGCAGTGGTAGGAATTCAGAAGTGGTAATTACCAGATGACCACACGTTCTGACTGAGGCAGGAACATGGGGTCGTTCTCGGTAATGCCAAACGCCTCATACCAGGCATTGATATGGGGAAGAGCACCGTTAACGCGCCATTTTCCAAGAGAGTGAACGTCGGTCTTGGTACGGTTAAGTATTTCCTCCGGGCGGATGTTGCCGGCCCATACATTGGCATAGGCCAGGAAGAATCGCTGCTCGGCAGTAAAGCCGTCCTTCTCTCCCAAAGGATGCTGGGCTGTGGCTTTCTTAAAGGCCTGGTATGATATTTGCAAGCCTCCGTGGTCGGCAATGTTTTCGCCCAAGGTCATCTGACCGTTGGCTTTTACGCCGGGAGCCACTTCAATGCTGTCAAAGAAATTAACCATCACTTGTGCACGTTCGTCAAAGTTCTTTGCATCCTGTTCGGTCCACCAGTCTTTCAGGTTTCCTTCCTTGTCATACTTGCGGCCCTGGTCATCAAATCCGTGAGTCATCTCGTGGCCGATTACCACACCAATCGCTCCGTAGTTGAACGCATCGTCGGCATTCATGTCGAAGAAGGGATACTGAAGGATACCTGCGGGGAAGCAGATTTCGTTGGTCGTGGGGTTATAGTAGGCGTTTACGGTCTGCGGAGTCATGTGCCACTCGTCCTTGTCCACGGGCTGGCCAACCTTGGCAAGCATCTCTGCATGGGACCACAAGTTGGCACGTTCCATATTTGCAAGGAAAGAATCGTCCTTGATATCCAGAGTGGAATAGTCCTTCCACTTGTCGGGATAACCGATCTTTACATGGAAAGTAGCCAGTTTCTCCAGTGCCTTCACCTTGGTGGAATCGCCCATCCATTCCAAAGCCTGGATACGCTCGCCAAGACTTTCCTGAAGATTACGTACCAATGTTATCATACGTTCCTTGGCTTCTGCAGGGAAATACTTCTCTACATACATCTGGCCGACAGCCTCGCCCAGGGCACCGCTTACCACGGCTACGGCACGCTTCCAGCGGGGCTGCATCTGCTGAGCGCCACGCATGGTACGACCGAAGAAGTTGAAGTTCTCCTCGGCGAATTCGTCGCTCAGCATAGAGGCGGCATAGCTGATGGCCTTCCACTGCAGATAAAGGGTCTGGTCAGCCACCGGAGTGGTATGCAGAATCTCGGCAGCGGCCTGTAGCGAAGCAGGCTGTCCGATAATGATTTCCTTTACATCATTGAAGTCCATGGCGGCAAGGAAGGCATCCCATCCGAATGTGGGACACAGTTTCTTGGCTTCCTCCATGGTCATCTTGTTGTAGTTGGCATGAGGATCGCGAAGTTCGGTGCGCGAACGGTATGCCTTGGCCAGACGAGTTTCTATGTCCATAACCAGAGCGGCACCACGCTTGGCGGTTGCATCGTCCATGCCCGCCAACTTATACATTTTCTCTACATGAGAGAGGAAGGCTGTGCGGATGCGCTTGCTGTTTTCCGTATCTTCCAGATAATAGTCGCGCTCGCCCATGCTCAGGCCTATCTGATAGGTCTGTACGGCATTCATGCTGCTGTTCTTCTCGTCAGCACCCACATATACTGCCACATAGGCTCCTACGCCTCGCTTCTGCATTTCGCCAAGGAGATAATACAGGTCCTTCTCTTCCTTTACAGAAGCTATCTGTTGCAGACGTTCCTTCAGGGGGGCAGCGCCATCGTTGTTCAGCTTCACGCTGTCCATGGCTACACGATAAAGTGTGCCGATTTTCTGCGCCACGCTTCCGGGCTGGTTTTCCTTTGCGGCCAGTTCTTCAATGAGCCCCTGAATTTGCAGACGGTTGTCCTCGGCCAACTTGTCAAAAGAGCCGAAACGTGAGAATTCTGCAGGAAGGGGATTGTTCTTCATCCATCCTCCGCAGGCAAACTGATAAAAATCCGTACCGGCCACCGCTGTGGTGTCCAGGTTTTCGGTGCGCACACCGGCTTGTGTTTCAACTGCCTTTTCGTTCTGGCATGCCACGGTCATCAAACAAAGTGCTGCCATGGGTAATAACTGATTAAATTTCATCGTTTAATATTTTTTTATTCATGTATTTCTCAATTCGTCCAGTTCTGTAGAGGCCTGGTCCCATTCCTCCATGGCACGGTCCAGTTGCTGCTTCAGTTTCTGGTATTTGTCGTACAGGTTCATATCGGAAGCGCCTTCGGGCGTGGCCATTTGGCTCTCCACAATGGCGATGGCCGATTCTGTCTGTTCTATTTCCTTTTCGCACTCCTCCACCCTGCGTTCTATTTTGCGCAGTTTCTTGTTGAATTCCTTCTGCTCTTCGTATGAACGTCTGGCCTCGGTCTTGGCGGGGGAATCTTTTTTTCCTCCCGAGGAAATATTTTTTCCCTCGCGAGAGAGTGCATTCGGGTCGCCTGGGAAGGATGTTATGGCGGGGCTTTTCTGCAAGTCGTTCAGACTGTCAATCTGCTTCTTCTGCAAAAAGTCGTAAATGCCGCCAAGATGTTCGCGTACCTGCCCGCCACCGAACTCATATACCTTGGTCACCAGCCCGTCTAGGAATTCCCGGTCGTGGCTCACCACGATAACGGTGCCGTCGAAGTCGCGGATGGCGGCTTTCAACACATCCTTTGAACGCATATCCAAATGGTTGGTGGGCTCGTCCAGAATCAGACAGTTCACGGGTTCCAGCAACAGGCGTATCATGGCCAGACGGGTACGTTCGCCTCCGGAAAGGAACTTCACCTTCTTGTCCGATGCCTCTCCGCCAAACATGAAGGCGCCCAGGATGTCGCGGATTTTCAATCGGATGTCTCCTTTGGCCACCCTGTCTATGGTATCGAAGACGGTAAGTTCGCCGTCGAGCAACTGTGCCTGGTTCTGGGCAAAATAGCCTATCTGCACATTATGGCCCACACGAAGAGTTCCCTCGAACGGTATTTCGCCCTGGATACATTTAACGAGAGTGGACTTACCCTCTCCGTTGCGTCCCACAAAAGCCACCTTCTCGCCTCGGTGAATGGTAAGGTTTACGTTGTGGAACACATTATGCTCGCCATAATTCTTGGACAAATCCTCGCAAATGACCGGATAGTCTCCGCTACGCATACTGCAGACAAACTTCAGATGGAGGGCGCTGTTGTCCACCTCGTCCACCTCAATGGGTATCATGCGCTCAAGCTGTTTCAGACGGCTCTGCACCTGAATGGCCTTTGTGGCCTGATAGCGGAAACGGTCTACAAAAGCGCGGATGTCGGCTATCTCCTTCTGCTGGTTCTCGTAGGCACGGAGCTGCTGCTCGCGCCGTTCCGCCCGCAGTTTTACATATTCGTCATACTTTACCTTATAGTCATAAAGCCTGCCGCAAGATATCTCCAGGGTACGGGTGGTTACATTATTTATAAAGGCACGGTCGTGGCTGACCAGCACCACTGCGTTTCCGCTGCTTACAAGGAACTGTTCCAGCCATTGGATACTTTCTATGTCAAGGTGGTTGGTGGGCTCGTCCAGCAATAGTACATCAGGGCGCTGGAGCAGCAATTTGGCCAGTTCTATACGCATTCGCCATCCTCCGCTGAATTCGCTGGTAGGGCGTTCAAAGTCTTCTCTTCTGAAACCCAGTCCCTGCAGCGTGCGTTCCAGTTCGGCCTGATAGTTGAGTCCGCCCATCATCTGGAACCGCTCGCTCTCGTGCGAAAAGCGCTCTACCAGCTGGATGTAGGATTCGCTTTCATAGTCGGTCCGTTCCGCCAGCTGGCGTTCCATTTCCTTTATATCCTTTTCCGCCTGGTGCAGTTGTGCAAAGGCCTTTTCGGTCTCTTCTCTGACGGTAAGCCCGTCTGAAAGCACCATAACCTGGGGCAGATACGCCACCGTTGTACCGCGGGGCACTACGGCATTGCCCTCTGTAGGCTGCTGCAGCCCGGCCATGATTTTCAGCAGCGTACTCTTTCCGGCTCCGTTCTTCCCGACAAGCGCAATGCGGTCCTTGTCGCCCACCAGAAAACTGACATTGGCAAAAAGCGGTCTCGCACTGAATTCAACACTCAGATTCTCTATTGATATCACTGTAAATGAGGCTTTGTTAATGCTAAAATTTGGTTATGGATGCAAAATTACACATTTTTCTTTGCCTGTCCTATTATTTATCCATAATTTTGCCTAAAAGAAATCAATTCACCAAGCAAAACAAACTCTAATAACGTACTATGCATTTACACAATTTTAACAAGCGTTTCAAGGCTGCATGCGCCCTGCTTGCCGCGCTCTGTCTGGGCGTATTTTCTCCTGCGACGGCAACCGCACAGGAAGCCGGCACTTTTGAAGCCGGAAAAGGCACGTTCCTCCTGAACGGAGAGCCATTTGTAGTGAAGGCAGCCGAGCTGCACTATCCCCGTATTCCACGCCCCTACTGGGAACACCGCATAAAGATGTGCAAGGCGCTGGGCATGAACACCGTCTGCCTTTATGTCTTTTGGAATTTCCATGAACAAAAGGAGGGCCAGTACGACTTTACCGGCAATGCCGATGTGGCCGAATTCTGCCGTCTGGTACAGAAGAACGGAATGTACGTCATCGTACGTCCCGGGCCCTATGTCTGTGCCGAATGGGAAATGGGCGGACTGCCCTGGTGGCTGCTAAAGAAGAAGGACATCCGCCTGCGCGAGTCTGACCCATACTTCATGGAGCGCGTCCGTCTGTTCGAGAAGGAGGTGGGCAAGCAACTGGCTCCGCTGACCATACAGAACGGCGGTCCCATCATCATGGTGCAGGTGGAGAACGAATACGGTTCCTACGGTACGGACAAGAAATATGTAAGCGAGATTCGTGACATCATCCGCGAGAGCGGTTTTGACAAGGTGGCCCTCTTCCAGTGCGACTGGAACTCCAACTTTGAGCAGAACGCCCTTGATGACCTCACCTGGACAATGAACTTCGGCACCGGAGCCAACATCGACCAGCAGTTCCGCCGTTTGGGCGAACTCCGTCCCGACGCACCCAAGATGTGCTCGGAATTCTGGAGCGGATGGTTCGACAAATGGGGCGCACGGCACGAGACGCGTCCGGCCAAGGATATGGTGGACGGCATGGACGAAATGCTGTCCAAAGGCATCAGCTTCTCGCTCTACATGACCCACGGCGGAACCTCCTTCGGCCATTGGGCGGGCGCCAACAGCCCCGGCTTTGCACCGGACGTAACCAGTTATGACTATGACGCCCCCATCAACGAATACGGCCATGCCACACCCAAATACCACGAACTGCGCAAGATGATGCAGAAGTACAGCGACAAGAAGCTGCCGGCCGTACCCAAGGCACCCATGCCCATCATCACCGTACCACGCTTTGAGGTTAAGGAATTTGCGCCCATCTACAACGTCATTGACCACGAATCTATCTTCAAAAACAAAATCAAGACCGTTGCCATGGGCACGCCCTTCACGTTCGAGGACATGAATCTGGGATGGGGCATGATACTCTACTCCACCCGACTGCCCGAAATTGGCAAACCTGATGGCGACAAAATCTCATGCAAGGCCTGGCTCACCCTCAATGCCCACGACTATGCACAAGTCTTCATTGACGGCAAGTACATTGGCAAGACAGACCGCAGCAAGAACGAAACCACTGTGGAGCTGCCCTATATCGAAGCCGGACAGGAGCTGCAGATTCTGGTCGAGGGCATGGGGCGCATCAACTTCGGCCGCGCCATAAAGGACTACAAGGGACTCATCGGGCAGCCCGTCATCAATGCAACCATGCACTCCCATCTTGGCGGCATAGACGAAACGAAGATTACCTTCACCCCCAACCGTTGGGATTGCTGGCCCATCGCCGACGACTACGAAACCGCCATCCACGCCCTTGAACAGCAGAAAAAGAAGCCCACCACGCAGAAGGAACTGAACCGAACGGTAGTAGGCCGCAGCAATCGCTTTGCCCGAAAGAGCGAAGACCTGGTGTTCGGCAGAGGATACTATCGCGGCTACTTCAACCTGAAGAAAACGGGCGACACCTTCCTCAACTTCGAAACCTGGGGCAAGGGCCAGGTATGGGTGAACGGACATGCCATGGGACGCATCTGGAGCATAGGTCCGCAACAGACACTCTATGTGCCCGGCTGCTGGCTGAAGAAAGGCGAGAACGAAATCATCGTACTCGACATTACCGGACCGGAGGAAACCGTAGTCTGGGGACAGGACGTTCCCGAACTGAACAAACTGCAGATTGAGATGCCGCCCACCCATCGGAAGAAAGGACAGACGCTCGACCTCAGCCAAGAGAAACCCGTCATGACGGGTACCCTGGAGCCAGGCAACGGACTGAAGTTTGTCAAGTTCGACAAGCCCGTAACCGGACGCTATTTCTGCATCGAGGCGCTCAACAGCCATTGGAACCGCGAATACTGCTGCATTGCCGAAATCTATCTGAGGGATGCCGATGGCAAATCCATCCCCCGCGATTCCTGGACCGTGTCCTATGCCGATGACGAGGATGTCGTCACCGGCAACAAGAACGGCACCAAGGCATTCGACCAGCAGGAAAGCACCTATTGGAGCACCAACAAGGGCGTGCCCTTCCCCCACCACCTTGTCATAGACCTCCAGAAGGAACAGACCATCACCGGTTTCCACCTCATCCCCCGAATGGAAGAAGGCGCCCCCGAAGCCATCAAGGACTACCGCATCTTTGTCAAGTCTTCACCGTTCAAGATGTAACTTCTATTAGCAAATGTATAGAGAAAGCCAGGTACAAAATGTATCTGGCTTTTTTGATGCCATTACATTGACAACGGAAAGCATTGACTTTGCAAGGTGCAGCGCTGCATGAAGGTTGAAAAGACAATTTCGGGCAAGGTGCAGGGCTGCGAGAAGGTCGAAAAGACAATTTCGGGCAAGATGCAGGGCTGCGAGAAGGTCGAAAAGACAATTTCGGGCATAGTGCAGGGCTGCGAGAAGGTTGAAAAGACATTTTCGGGCAAGGTGCAGCGCTGCGTGAGGGTTGAAAAGACAATTTCGGGCAAGGTGCAGCGCTGCGAGAAGGTTGAAAAGACAATTTCGGGCAAGGTGCAGGGCTGCGTGAGGGTTGAAAAGACATTTTCGGGCAGGATGCAGGGCTGCGTGAGGGTTGAAAAGACATTTTCGGGCAAGGTGCAGCGCTGCGTGAAGGTTGAAAAGACATTTTCGGGCAAGGTGCAGCGCTGCGTGAAGGTTGAAAAGACATTTTCGGGCAGGATGCAGCGCTGCACCTTCATCTAAACTAAAGTTTGGGGCAAGATGCAGCGTTGCACCTTGCCCCAAACTGGAGGATATGATTCTGTATGCTGACGGAATCAGGGTCTCATATTGAACACCAGCTTGCCGCCGTTCACAATGTCTTGGTGGGTGATGTAGTTCTTTTTGTATTCTTTTCCGTTGAGATAAATCTTGTCCACATAGAGGTTCTCTTTGCTCAGATTCTCCGCCACCACGGTGAATGTCTTTCCGTCGGGAAGATTGAGGGTGATGGAGGGAAGCTGGGGCGCACCGAAGACATACTTGGCACTGACGGGATCCACTGGATAGAATCCCATGGCGGAGAACATATACCAGGCCGACATCTGTCCGCAGTCGTCGTTGCCGCACAGTCCGTCGGGCTTGGGCAGATACTGGGTGTCGAAGATTTCGCGCACAAGTTCTGCCGTACGTTCGGGACGTCCTGCCATGGTATAGAAGTATACAACATGGTGGCTCGGCTCATTTCCGTGCGCATACTGGCCGATGAGTCCGCTCACATCGCTTACGGTGCTGACCAAGGGGACGGTGAAGAGCGAATCAAGTTTGTTGAAGAACTTCTTCTTGCCTCCGAAAAGCTTGATGAGGCCGGGCACATCATGCTGTACGTGCCAGGTATACTGCCATGCATTGCCTTCGGTGTAATCCATTCCGCCATCCTTGGCGCCGCCCATTGCGCTGGGGTTGAAGGGATCGAGCCATTTGCCGTCGCTCTTGCGGGGGCGCATGAAACCGATGCGCTTGTCGAAGAGGTTCTTGTAATAGTTGGCACGCTTGGCAAAGTAGGCCTCGTCTTCCTTCTTTCCCATCTGTTTGGCCATGGCGTATGCGGCATAGTCGTCATAAACGCATTCGAGCGTCATGCTCACGCTCTCATGCTTCATCACGTCCGTGGGGAAATAGCCATACTTGGTATAGGTTTCCCAATCTGACTTTGGCTGGTGCGAGATGGTCTGCGTCTGCTTGACCGCCTGCCATGCCTCTTCCGCGTCGAAGCCGCGGAATCCCTTGGCATAGGCTTCTGCCACAATGGGCACGCTGTGGTTGCCAATCATACAGTGGTTGTCCTTGCCCCACAATGTCCAGATGGGCAGATATCCGAGTGCCTTGTGGTGCAGGAGCATACTGCGCACGAAGGGATTTACCATTTCGGGCAGCACCAGGGTGTAGAAAGGATGCGAGGCTCTGTAGGTGTCCCAGGTAGAGAAGGTGCTGTAATAGGTTCCACCCTCTGCCTTGGCCAGCTCGCCCTTGGCGTTACGGTACATGCCATCCACGTCGGCAATGTTGTTGGGTTGGATGAGCGCATGATAATAGCTGGTATAGAAGTTGGCCTTCTGCTCGTCTGTTCCCTCCACTTGTATGCGTGAGAAATAGCTGTTCCATGTATCCTTGGCCTTCTGTCGTGTGGCCTCGAAGTTCCAGTCGGGCAGCTCTGCCTTGAGGTTCCGTTGGGCACCCTCTACCGTGGCCGATGAGATGGCAATCTTCACCTCAAGCTGATCGCCGGGCTTCATGTCAAAGGAGAGCAGCCTTCGCTCGCCCCGTTCTTTTTCGGTCAAGGGAGCAACGGTTGTAACCTTTTTGATGGGGCGATTGAACTCTGCCACAAAGAAGACATCCTTGTCCACCCATACGGCATTGCGCAGGTGGCCTGTAACCGTGCGTTCTCCCACTTGAATATCGCTTTCCAACACATGCTGGTGGAACTGCGCCTGCGACCATACGGGAGAGTGCTGAAGGTCAATGTAGATGCCGGCCGAGTCTGTGCGGTCAAATGTGTAGCGGTGGTATGCCACATGAGGGGTGGCGGTCATTTCGGCACGGACGGCTGTCTCGTCAAGATATACACAATAATAACCCGGTGTGGCGTACTCGCGGCTGTGAGAGAAATCGCTGTGGTAGTCCTTGCGGTCCTTACGGGCCGTTACGGGCATGACAAGGATATTGCCCAAATCCACACATCCGGTACCGTTGACAGCCGTCTGCACAAATCCCCAGATACGTTTGTCATTGTACTGGTAATTGCCACAATAGGCCCAGCCCACAGCTCCAGTTGCCGGAGTTGCCTGAACCAAGCCGAACGGCACCGTGGCACCGGGAAACGTATGGCCGGTGGCTGCGGTTCCGATAAGCGGATTCACGTACTTTGTGTAGTCTGTAGCGGCAAATGCGTTAGCCGCTGCCAGAAAGGCACATGATAAGAAAAGAGATTTACTTATTTTCATTTTGATAAAGAATTTAATTCATAAGGAATGGGGCGCTGACTGGTCTGTTCATACTTGCGGCCGAAACTGTCTGTTACACGCACGGTAATGGGACGGTCTGCCGTTGTGGCCTGGGCACGGAAGAGGTGGTAAGTCTTTGTGCCGGCTGCGGTTTCAACAAACTTGCCGTCAGAGAGATACTTGGCATAGTCCATGGCCAGTGTCTGTAATGGGTCTTCATCCACCACACGCTCATAAGGTATGGGCTTGCCGTCTTCAAGAATCTCCACCTTCCAGTCCGTATCATAGGCAAACACATTGACCATGACCGTATTGGCCGGCAGTGAGCCGTAATCCGTCCGCCTGGTCTTCTGCTTCATCATCTGCACAAAGAAGGGGTCTTCCCTGTACACCTTCGCCACCGTATTCATGTCATAAATACGCATCTGGTCGCTGTCCCCCTTATCGAAAGAGCAATAGGCAAAACGGATCTGATTGCCGTCAATTTCCCAACGTGAGTAGCCGCCGGGCGAACCGTCCTTTCCTACATGGTGGCCGCTCAACTTTCCGGTTCTCCACCAAGTGGCACAAACGGCAGCGATGTTGTGCTCGATGATGTTGGGATAAGCCTCGGGACGGGCAGTATAGTTCACATGAACATGTCCGCTGACAATGTGTACCTGTTTGAATGGACGCAAGATGTCACCAAGACGTTCGGAAGTTCCTTGCTTCAGACGGGCTGTGGTCTTTAGTGTCATATAATCAAGCTTCCACACAGGAATGTGCACTGCTATAATCAAAGGCGCGTTCTTGTCCTTTACCATTGCCAGGTCTTTTTCCAACCAATCAAGCTGTTCGTTGGTAAGGACTGCATCATAATTGCGGCTGCCCACCACTCCTTTTCTGTACTTGCCGCCAGTATCCTCGTTCTTATAAACAATGTCATCCAGTACCACATAATGAACACGGCCCAAATTAAAGGAATAATAATTGGGCCCCATCACATTGCGCCAGATGCCGGCCGACAAGGCATCGGTCTGCGTTCCGCCTGGTATGGAAGGGTCATGATCATGATTTCCCATTACGGGCCACATGGGAACCGGATATCGGCTCTGCTCCAGAAAATCCAACAGCTCTGGCAAACCGAATTTCATGGACGTCCAGTAATTATCCCATGAGATGTCTCCCAAGAACATGGTATGTACGGCACGCTTTCCCGCTCTTTCCCGCTCGCGTTCCAAAGCAGAAAGGAATCCGTCAAACTGTTTAAGGTCATCGTTACGCCGGGCCAAATGGACGTCTGCTCCAAATAGCATCACATACTTGTCCGTAGAGCCTTTGAGGCGCGACAGTTCAAAGTCGTGCACCTCATCAGCTGAGACATCCTTACTGTTAAGGGGAGACCATATACGGGGCAGGAAGCCTCTGGAATAAGCGGGTTCATATCCCCTGGGAAGACTATAGAAGACATAGCCGTTTTCCTTTCCAGACTGCAATTCATAATGTCCATCCCCATCTGTGGTGGTTACTTCCACACCATCACTGACCACCACCCCCTTCAGCGGTTTGCCGTTGGCTACAATGCGGCCGGTGATGTTTTGCGCCTCTGACAAAAGCGCAAAGGATAACAGGGAAAAGCCCAGACTGACACATCTGAGCAGATACTTTCTGGCTGTCAGAAACATGGTCCTTGAACTTTGGTATCAATATTCGTTGCAAAGTACATAACGTGCCGGCTCGTCTTCATCAATGGCAGAGAAGCGTCCCAGCGGCTCCAGAAAACGATTGTCATTAACATCATCGTTTACCGTAGACACCTCACCAATCATGCTGGCTCCGTTCTCTGACCAGAACTGGTGGTACATATAGGGTTCAAAACAAATGCTCTGTCCGGGTTTCAGCCTGAGCACCTCGCCGGCGGGTACGACGGTGGTGACACCATCAATCTGTACCACACAGGGCTCTTGTGTGGGATTCTCATCTGCATCGGCCTTCCAAAGTTTGATGCAGAAATCTCCGCCTCCGCGGTGAATAATGTCCTCCATCTTCTTCCAATGGAAATGGGTGGGAGTTATCTGTCCTTCACGCACATACATTATCTTTTCGCAATATACCTTTTTGTCGTATTTCACATTGCCGTTACGGATAGTGACAAGCGTAAGTCCGACATGGGCGAAATCATCCGTAGAAAAGTCTGTAACATCCCATCCAAGCTGGTTGCGGCGGATTTCTGTACATTCCTCTCCTTTGGTGGCCCAAATTTCGGGAGTCCACTCTATCCATTCGGGCAAATAGAAACCATGTTGTGCAAAAAATGTTTTGGCCTCGTCAATATAGGCGTTTATCTCGCTTCGTTTCATACATTATATATTATTTATGGTTAGACAAGAATCGGTTTAAATCTTCCAATGTGGGCGCACCGTCCGTAGATGTGGCGCTATGCAGATTAAACCAAGCTGCGGCATTTGCCATTCTGAGAGCTTGTTCTAATGGAATTTCTTCATGCAGCGCGTAAAGCATAGTGGCACAGAAGGCGTCACCGGCACCCACGGAAGACTCAATTTCTTCTGCCGGCACATGGAAGGAAGGAACGAAGACCGGCGTACCAGCCTGCAAGCCAAAGCCTCCTTCGGGAAAATGAATGACACAGGCCTTCCCCACTCCGTTTTCCGTCAGATAACGGGCAGCACGCTCCACCTCGGGCAGAAGTATCTTGCCTTGTTCATCGCGCAAAGGAATGTTGCAGCAGGCTCCGGCCTCCACCTCGTTCAGAATAAGATAGTCAATATAGGGCAGGCATGGAAGGACAATCCTGCGGAAGCGGTCGCCTTCTTCAGAAACCACATCAACAGACGTCAGATAGCCTCGTTCCTGTAATGATTTCAGCACTCTCGCCGCCACCACGCCGTATTCAGCATCCTCCTCATCCATTCTGTCCAGCAGAAGCAAGTATCCTAAATGAAAAATACGTGCCGGTATATCAATAGACTCTACGTGTTCCGGTCCGAAAGCCGCATTGGCTCCTCTGTGATGAAAGAATGTGCGCGCACCCGTCGTCATGTCAGACATCACATCTGTATACGACGTTGCCGCCTCCACTCTGCACAAGGCGCTTCCGTCAATGCCCATATCATCAATGGCCTGTACCAGCTCGTTTCCGAGCGAATCATTTCCCACACAACCACCGGCATACAGGGGTATGCCCGTTTCCAACTTGGCCAAATCCGCCAATACATTATGGGCACAGCCCCCGAATCCTTTTTCGGTCCGTTCTATAGTTACCAGATTACCGGGCGTGGGATATGTGCGTATAAACTTCACCGTGTCAGCCACCCAATTTCCGGCTGCAATAATTCCTTTTCTCATGATTCTGTCATTTATGCTTTTCCGTCACTTTCAAACAGACGGATATGTTCCGCAACTACCTGTTTGGATGCTTCAACCATACAGGCTTTCATCTCAATATAGTTTGGCTTGGCTGTGTTTGCAAGATACTGCTGAATACCAGCCGTCACGCCCAACTGGATGGCAGTGGCCACATTTATCTTGCATATACCGTTGTGAATACAGGCCTTGAAATCTTCCACGCTTGTTCCGGAACCGCCATGAAGCACCAAAGGTATGCCCGTAGCCTCCTTTAGTTCAATAAGACGGTCTATGTTCAACTTGGGAGTTGCCACATAATGTCCGTGCTGATTACCGATGGCAACGGCCAACGCATCCACCTTTGTCTCTTCCACAAAGCGGATGGCTTCCTGTACATCGGTAAAAACATCCTTGGAGGCATCGTCCACACCCACATCACCCACACGGCCCAACTCGGCTTCTACATCCACGCCGCACGCTCTTGCCATGCGGGCAATCTCGTTTGTCTGACGGATATTCTCCTCAAAGGGTAATGACGCGCCGTCAAACATTACCGACCCAAAACCCTGGCAAATGGCATCTGCACAGGTCTGGAAACTCTGTCCATGGTCAAGATGCACCACCACCGGTACGTTTGTCTCTTCCGCCGCCTGCAAATACTGCGGAGCCATCAGCGAAAGCGGAGCACACGGGAACTGCACCTCTGCCAGTTGGATTATGATAGGAGCGTTCAATTCCTCTGCAGCCTGTATGGCTCCCTGAACGTTCTCCAGACTCAAACAATTAAATGCACCCACGGCATATTGGCCTTTCATGGCCTCTTGCAACATTTCTTTCAGCGATACTATCATTGTCTTATTTTTTATTAAACACGCAAGAAAATACGGAGCTTGTACATTCTCCACAAAATTATATATATAATGATACTGCACGATGCAGCCATCAGCACCTGATACCATGCAGGGCCAATATATTGCTCCACTCCATAAAACAGCGAGTGCGCAACACTTCTGAAGTTTATGCATTGCGCCAACATATAGGCCATTATGGAGTTCATTCCGTAGACCCGCAGCCATTCAGTACCGCGGCGCAAACCTTTTACGTCTACGATATAATACGATACCGCCATCAAAAGGAAGCAATAGCCGCTGCTGACCAATACCATAGAACTGGTCCACAGTTTCTTGATAACAGGAAATTCTATATTCCACAGCCAACCTGCCGCAACCAACACGGTACCTGCAACCGCAAGAAGAAGGGCTTTTTGATTGGGCTTGAATGAGACATGGCGCAGAATCTGTCCGGCAAAGCAGCCGGTCATCACCGTAACAATAAAATTCAGGCTGCTTAGAATCCATGTATACCGGTACCAGGGGGCAAATTGCACCACTCCGTCCTCCACAGAAGCACCGTCACGGAAACGGCCCAATACCGTCCGGTCTATCCATTCTGCCAAATTTAGGTCGGGAGTATAGTTCCCGCCGCCAAAGCCATCAACCGTCACCCACTTCATCGCACCCCAATATCCTAAAAGAAGGAGCACGGCAATGCCTGCCTGGGTTCTCCATGACGTGAAGAGATAAAATATCACCGTGAACAAATAGCCGACGGCAATGGTCTGCAGGGTATTGGAATAAAGGTATATTCTGTCTGGATCCAGACCGCGCAGGTTGCCTTGGCATATCATTCCGAAAATCCACAACAAAGCCACTCGTTTCAACAGGCGTTGACAAAGACCGGACTTATCCGCTCCGTTCCTATAATTGGACATGGCAAAAGGAATGGACACCCCGGACATGAAAAGGAACAACGGCATTACCAAGTCCCAAGGCGAAAAGCCTTCCCACTCCACATGGCTGAAGTTCCACATAAAATCATGAAAGCCCTCAGTATCTATGGCACTGGCCAAAGGATGCATCACACTTTCCAGACCAACAAGAAAAAACAAGTCGAGACCACGAAGGACATCAAGCGACATCAATCTTTCTTTAGTTTTCATAATCCACATTCAAATTATTGTCAGACAATCCGTGTACGTCCGCCCCTGCCAAGCAAAGAGCTGATGCGTTTGTTGAAACCCTCACTAACCATCAGCTGTTCCAACTGAATATGCATCCGGTAACGCCAATAGTGGTGCGGATCAGAAGGTATGTTGATGCGTTCCTGGTCGGCATGCGGATTACGCAATTCATCATCCATGGCCAACCAATCCTGCAGACTGAGCAGACAGAGCATACTGGGGCAATATACATGGCGGGCTATAATTTCCTCGGCAAGCCATCCCGGCATTATAGCCGGCGCTTCGCCATCGTGCAGGAGTATCTGGTTATAGAAAGCCTGCGAGCGCTCACGGTCCTGCTCCCACCACTGGCGCAATGTGGGCATATCGTGCGTGAACAGCGTACACACACTTTGGTAGGGATTCTCCTCCAAACGGCCGAAGCGACGGCCGAAGCGCTTGGGCATGGCCTGTATTTCAAGAGACAGAATGCGCAGTTTTTCCATCACAGGAGCCACACAAGCCGGCACCATACCCAGATCTTCGGCACAAACGAGCATTTGGGTGGATGCCACTAATGCGGGCAGCTTCTTCAATGCCTCGCCATACCAGAAATCGTTGTGCCGCTGATAGTAATAATGTTCATGCAGGCGGCGGAACGCCTCCTGGTTCTGCGCTGAAAGATACGGAAAGGCAAAATCGTCCATCGCATTTATACGGGGATGATAACTTCCGGGCGTATGCGAATCCTCAACAAACAGTACATTACTTATCAGTTGGTAAAGTCCGTCACGTATCTGCAATGCCACATCATCTTTCTGATCCCGGAACGCCGTTTCAACCATGCGTTGCGTTGCATAGGAGGGTTTCAAGGTATAATACCCGTCAGTATGTGCATCCAGATACAAGGTGGCTACCTGCCGTGCGCGATTCCCGAATATATCCTGCAGTATTTCATCCGTTATACAGGGACTTGTATGTCGTTCTGCATCAAAGGCAAATCCAAAGCCGCAGATTTCCTCCTCGCTCATCGGCAAAGAAGGTGAGAAATGTCCCAAAAGCCCGTGCACGCTATGCAACGGAATGTTCCAAATACGGAAGAAGCCTAATACATGATCTATTCTGTAAGCATCAAAATAACGTGACATTTTACGGAAGCGCGCCTTCCACCAGCGATAATCTTCCAGCGCCATCGCCTCCCAGTTATATGTGGGGAATCCCCAGTTCTGTCCGTTCACGCTAAAATCATCCGGTGGAGCGCCGGCCTGTCCGTTCATGTGGAACAGATGAGGCTCTGTCCAGGATTCCACGCTGCAACGGCTTATGCCGATGGGGATGTCGCCCTTCAGCACCACGCCCAGATTTCGCGCCACTGTTGCAGCCTCGTATAACTGCTTGTCCAGCAAATACTGTACAAACATATAATATCCCAACTCTGTTTTCTTCTTTCTGGCCCATAAGGACACTTCCTCTTCTTTATAAGTAGAATGGCGGGGCCATGCGGTAAAGTCGCAAGTATTGTATTTGTCACGGAGCAGGCAGAAGGCGGCATAGGGCACCAGCCAGCTTTCATTGGCGGAACAGAACTGAAGATAATCTTCATCGTGCTGCAAACTTCGCTGAATCTGGTTGTACAACTTTTGCAGATAACCATGCTTCAAACGGTTCACCTCTTCATAGTCCACCTGGGGAAGGGCATTCAGCTCACGGCGTTTCTTTTCATATTCCTGCATATAGCCTGCATCATTAATGGGAGGCAGCGACTGAAGGTCTACATACATGGGATGCAAGGCATAAATACTGATGCTGCTGTAAGGATAACAGTCGGTCCATGAACCAGTCTGTGTGGTGTCATTGACGGGCAGAAGCTGGACAACCGTCATACCTACGGAATGCGCCCACTTTGCCATTCGGGCAAGGTCGGAGAAGTCGCCTACGCCCTGACTCTTTTCACTGCGAAGGGAGAATACGGGGATTACAACTCCCGCAGCCTTCCAGCGGTCTGCCTTTAAGCGTACCTCTGTATCCTGTATTACCAACACCTGGTTTTGCTGCATCAGTCCTGAAGGGCTCAAACGGTTTGCACCACCCTCCCACTCTGTCAATTCGCCGCTTGTCTCATCCACCACTACATATTTATATTCAAAAGGCAGATAGAGCCCAGTGGCGCTAAGGCTGATAACCCATTCATTGACACCGGCCCGCTGCATGCGCAAATATCTGCGCGGATCCCATGCGCCAAGTGGAGGCTGGCTTCCTAAAAGAGCAAGAACCTGGCCTTTTTTCAACTGAGGCGCTTGCACACGGAACACAAGCGTTTGCTGAAAATATACCAACCGTGGATCCTGAGCCTTAAAGTGGCTTACGGCGTTACAGTAGGCAGCGCTGTAAAGGTGGTTCAGCTCCGGTATGTCACGCCAATAGTCATTCATTCTGAAATTCAAGTCAGCTGCCTGAAAACTCCTTGGAGCGGCATTCCACTCTCTTCTGACAACCTGTTCTCCGGTACAAATCACATAATTATAACGGAATGTCTGGATATCCCTCTCTGGCAAAGTAACATCGGCCGCCCAATAGCGTCCGTCAGATGTGTCAAGCGGAAAAAGATAATCCACTTTTGAACCGTTATTGCGTACCGCAAAAACTTCAACTGCTACATGTTGTCCCCAATCTGTATGGTATTCTATAGAAAAATGCAAATTCATGGCATATTATTTTGTATGTTCGTGATTACAAATTTATATAAAAAACTTAAATTATACAAACGAGTTTCAAAAAAAAGGAGATTTATTTGCACAAACGGCTTATTTGTTCTATCTTTGTGGTAGAAAAGTAAGAGAACAACTTCCTCACAGGCCGCACTGGTTCGATTGGGATACTCATCAATTAGAAATCTGAAACCGAGGAATGTTTGCGTTACTGATGGCGTGCCACATCCCGCAAGGGTAACTGGATTACAAAGGTAACGAACCCCTCAAATCCTGTTATTTAGGAGTTTCATCACATCATCAGTGCGGTCTTTTTCCTTTCCCACATAATCGCCAACACAAAAAAACTTTACAAAGTTACTTTTCCAACGTAAATCCTGTTGGAAAGCCGGAAACGGTCAGTTGGGAAAATTTTATTTCCCTGTTGGAAAAAAATTTTTTCTCAGTTGAAAAATTATTTTTTTCCAACAGGGCACTTTCAGAAGCCCTTTTTGACGTATTTTTACTCGTTTTTGACCTCTTAAGGTTATTATCAGTGAATACCAAAAAAGTTTTACGTTTTCATCTTTGTTACGACACAAGAAACATTTTAGAGGGAGATGAGTTTTGAAATTAGACAGAAGAACATAAGAGTCAAAAGATTTTTTTCGCGGTCATCCATCGCATCTGCGTGCCATTGTCCGACACAAGAACTAAAATACCATATAAAAGAGTTAATAAACGCCTTAGTTTGGAAGAAATATTCTAATCCGGAAAATTATTTCAATTTTTATTAGTATATTTACAGCAGTTATTTGAAGTTATCATATGGAACAAAAGAACTTGAATAGACTACGAGTGATTATTGCCGAGAAGGGCCTAACAAACAAGTGGTTATCTGAGCAAATTGGAGTTGGTCAGGCAACGGTTTCAAAATGGGTACAGAACAACGCATTCTGACAGAAAAGGGAACTGAGCTATATAAAGCTATCAGTACCCAAGAAACAGTAGGCAGTACCCAGGAAATTCATAGGTAAATGAAAGATGCCACAGGCATCAAACATTGGTAGCCAGCCATTCCTATGGCTGGGACAATGGAAACAAACATCAATCCCCATGCCATAGGTATGGGATAAAAAACAATAATAGCAAATACTACATCCGATACCTAACGGCATCGATGCTAATATAAACAACATAACACACCAGCCATTCCTATGGCTGGAACAATGGTAAACAAGCAATAATCCCCATGCCATAGGTATGGGATAAAAAAACAACAATGGCAAATACATACACACAAATATACATGCATGTTATTTTTGCAGTTAAGGGGCGTGAGTCGATGATACGCCCCGAATGGCAAGATGAATTGTATCGTTATATGGCTGGTGCGTTAAAGAATCATGAGCATACACCATATATTATAAATGGTATGGAAGACCACGTGCATTTGTTATTTGGCATGACACCTAAGGAATCGTTGTCAGAATTAGTGCAATCATTGAAAATTCAATCTACAAAGCACATCAAGGAACAATACGGATGTTTGTCGTTTGCTTGGCAATCAGGTTTCGGAGCGTTCTCATATAGCAAATCGTTTTTGCCAGCAGTTAGCAATTATATCGCAAATCAAAAAGAGCACCACAAAAAGCGTTCGTTTGATGACGAAATGCGGGAAATTTTGGAAAAAGCAGAAATTGAATATGACGAGCGTTATATATTAAAAGGTGTTACAAAACCAATGTCCGATACCTAACGGCATCGATGGTAATATTAACAACATTACACACCAGCCATAAGAATGGCAGGCTACCAATATTAAATGCCTCTGGCATCATAAAGCGGAAGAACAAAAAACAATATTCGACAATGGACACATCAGAAACAGGACTTGAAAAGGTTTGGCGAGTAGAATGGCTACGAGCAACACTTAACTGTTTCCAGAGAAACTCATAGGCAAATGAAAGATGCCAGAGGCATCAAACACTGGTAGCCAGCCATTCCTATGGCTGGAACAATGGTAAACAACCAACAATCCCCATGCCGTAGGTATGGGATAAACAAAACAACAATGGTAAATACATACACACAAATATACATGCATGTTATTTTTGCAGACAAGGGAAAGGGCTGCACCGGCATTCACACCGATGCAGCCCTTCCATAACGGGTCAGATTCCTTTAGTCGGGAGTGCCTTCTCCACCGATATCCACATGGTCTGAATCGGGTGAAGCGGCAAAGCCTTTTTCAATCTGGCATTCCACCACACTAAGCTCAGGGCTTTCATACACATTTTCCATAATCTTTCTCATTTTTTGTTGATTTGACATTTAT
>JAGBGU010000060.1 GCA_017935785.1 Bacteroidaceae bacterium | reverse complement strand
TGTCCGGTAAAATGACTATCTTTGCCCATGGTTATATTTATGTTAGTCCAAAACAAAGATAACCAAAAGGGCTGATACCTCGTGAGAAGTGTCAGCCCTAATTCTTTATTGACGACAATTTTTTACCGGACAGCAATAATTAAGATATTTGCAAGGCTCGGCTGGTATTAAATTGCCCAAGGTATACCGCAGCATAATGGAGCAGTGCCTGCAAGAGGACAGCACAAAACGCTATAGGAGTACACAAGAAATACTCGATGTGTTTGAACGTGAACGCCTTTGTCGGAAAATAACTGTTGGCGCGGTGGCTTCAGTGGTGTTGGCCATTTGTTTATGGGCTGGGTATATGTTGAACAACCGGACTCCCGAAGTAATCTTACTCTCAGAAAACGGCACAAGGGGAAAACTTGCCCATGTGGAATACAGTATCACATCTGAGGCAGAATCCGTCTGTGCAGTGACCGGATGTGAAAAGGTTGCAAAACCGGTCATTGAAGAACGTGTAAGCATAAACGGGAAAAAGTACAAAGTTACCCAAGTGGCAGACAGCGCCTTTTATGGCAATGAAAAGTTAAGTTCCATTATTTTGCCCGATGGTATAACAAGTGTCGGCAGAAAGTCCTTTGCCTTATGCCGTAATCTTCAGACATTTGCTTTTCCTTCGGGAATTACTGAAATTCCGGTCGGTTGTCTGCATCATAATCCGTCATTGAAGAAAGTGGTGATTCCGGAAGGTGTGATAAGAATAGATGCAGATGCGTTTGCCTGCTGCACAAGTCTGGAGGAAGTGGTTTTGCCTTCTACGCTGGAAAGTATAGGATGCGGCGCTTTTTACGATTGCAAAAACCTGAAGGAACTAACCATACCGGCATCTGTCCACACCATAGAAAACTTTGCATTTTTCGGATGTGAAAGACTGGAGCATATTTATAACTATGCCCCCAAGCCCCAACAGGTCTTCAGATTATTCAATACAGGGAACATTGTCGTTCATGTTCCCAAAGGTTTGGAAACGCTCTATGCCGAAGATGAGAATTGGCGGCAGTATCAGGTCATAGGCGATTTGAACACGACTTCCAGGCCGTCATAGGCGGCTTTGAGGGGATGGGGGAGCGATGAGTCCAGTTCGCTCTGTGTGCCATGAAGGGTTCTTGCCATGTGCGTAAGATATACGGGCTGGCCGGAATGCGGAGTGTAGCGCTTGGTCTTTTGCAGTACCCTTACAATCTGATGGACGCAAGCCACGCTGGAATGTGTGAAGATGCGGAAGTCGTCATCGTGTCCCATGCCCATTGTGGCCTCCATGATAAGGCCGGTTATGGGCTTGCCGTTGCGGTCGTGCGCGTCAATGCCGGCCAGACGGGCCGCTACGGCGGGAATGCCTCCGGTGTCTGTGGCATAGAGCACTCTGGCGCCGTCCTTCTCTATGAGATAGATGAGCGTCTGCTCGTTAAACTTTTCCGTGGCATGGCTTGCAGGCAGCGGAGTTACGGTAAGGCCTTCCGCCTGTACCGGCTGCCCTATGTACAGAGGCGTTATCCGCGGCATGTCTTTCTTCAGCCTTGCGGCAGCCTGTTTGAATTCGTTTACGGCTATGTCGTACCACGTATGGCTGAGATAGACGTTCTTTACTCCCAGGCTGAGTGCCGTCTCGGGGTGGTAATGGTCGCCGTGGGAATGGGTGTAGAACACGGTGTGCGGAGAACTGCCGGCTGGTATCATTTCGGGGTTATGGGCGGTAAGGTCGAACAGAATGCTTCCGTCCACAAGTATGCTTGACAGCCGTCTTAGCTCTCCTCTGTTGTCACGGCCGTTCCAGTCGGCGGCTCCGGTGCCGAGGAAACGCACCTTCATTCCCTGTCCCTTTTCGGGTGCGGAACCGGTGTCCTGTGCGTGGCCCAATGCGGAATGCGCGGTCACAAGCGACAGGGCAGATGCTTTTAAGAATGATCTTCTTTCCATTGTTTTTGTGTGTTGTATGGTCTGTTGTTCTGCGAAAGTATACAAAAGTTTTGTAACAAAAAATAATAATGTGAACCAATTTGCATAAACCGCAAAGAAATGTTATCTTTGCATCATGTATAAATTGTTTGAAGGCAAAAAAGCGGCCTATTTTACATTGGGGTGCAAACTGAACTTTGCGGAAACCAGCACCGTGGGGCAGCAGCTCCGCAAGATGGGCGTTTCGACAGCGGCCCGTGGCGAAGTGGCCGATATATGTATCATAAATACTTGCAGCGTGACCGAAGTGGCCGACCAGAAGTGTCGGCAGGCCATTCATCGTCTGGTAAAGCATCATCCGGGCGCACTGGTGATAGTGACCGGCTGCTATGCCCAGCTGAAGCCGCAGCAGGTGGCTGCCATTGAGGGCGTGGACCTGGTACTGGGAGCCGAAGAGAAAGGGCAGATGCTGGAGCATATTGCGCGCCGGCTGGAGATGATGCCCGAGGAACGTGCGCTGGCGGCCCACGAGCACCACACTGTGCGTACGGCAGACATCCGCACCTTCATGCCCAGCTGTTCCTGCGGAGACCGCACGCGCTATTTTCTGAAGGTTCAGGACGGATGCGACTATTACTGTACTTACTGTACCATACCTAAGGCACGCGGCCGCAGCCGTAACGGAAGCATTGCCTCCTTAGTGGAACAGGCACGCGAGGCAGCCGCACAGGGCGGAAGGGAGATTGTCATCACCGGCGTGAACATAGGCGATTTCGGACGCACCACGGGCGAATCGTTCTTGGATCTGATAAAGGCGCTGGATGCCGTGGAAGGCATAGAACGCTACCGCATCAGCAGTATAGAACCTAATCTGCTTACCGAGGAGGTGATTGACTTCTGCGCCCGAAGCCGTGCCTTTATGCCCCATTTCCACATACCCCTGCAGAGCGGAAGCGACGAGGTGCTGCGCCTGATGCACCGGCGTTACGACACGGAACTTTTTGCACGGCGCGTGGCGTATGTGAAAAGCAGAATGCCGGACGCCTTTATCGGGGTGGACGTGATTGTGGGGACACGCGGCGAGACGGAAGAACTCTTTGCCGAGGCGCTGGACTTTATGAAACGGATAGGCGTTTCGGAATATCATGTGTTCAGCTACAGCGAGCGCCCGGGCACGATGGCGTTGCGCATTCCGCACAGCGTGAGTCCGCAGGAGAAGCACGAACGGAGCCGGCAGGTAATCAGTCTGAGCGAGGAATGTCTGGATGCCTTCTACAGCCGTTTCACGGGCCAGGTGCGTCCGGTATTGCTTGAGCACAGCCGCAAGCCGGGCGTGATACACGGCTTTACGGACAATTACATCCGTGTGGAAATAATGTGCGATGAAGCGCAGCCCGACAACATCATTGTGCCGGTGAGACTGGGCGGATGGAACGAGGCGCACGATGCCCTGACGGGAGAGATAGTAACAAACCAGCCGTAGAGAAAAGCCATGCATAGGATAGCGGTAGTCATACTGAATTGGAACGGAGAAAAAATGCTCCGGGAGTTTCTGCCCGATGTGGTGCGCTGCTCCCAAGGGGCGGAAATTGTGGTGGCAGACAATGCCAGCACGGATGCCTCGCTGCAGCTCCTGGAACAGGAATTTCCCATGGTGCGGCGTATAGTCTTCGACCGCAACCACGGTTTTGCACAGGGCTATCATCTGGCCCTGCAGCAGGTGGAGAGCAAGTACTATGTGCTGCTGAACAACGATGTACAGGTGGAGCAGGACTGGCTCCGGCCCATGCTTGAATATATGGAGGCGCACCCTGATACGGCGGCATGCCAGCCCAAGCTGCGCTGCCACTGGAACCGCAGCCATTTTGAATATGCGGGAGCCTGCGGCGGATATATAGACGCCCTGGGTTATCCCTATTGCCGTGGCCGCGTGATGGGCACGGTGGAGGAGGACAGAGGACAGTACGACGAACACGCTCCGCTGCTTTGGGCCACGGGAGCCGCCCTGATGGTGCGCAGCGACGCCTATTGGCAGGCTGGCGGCCTGGACGGACGATTCTTTGCCCATCAGGAAGAGATAGACCTTTGCTGGCGTTTGCGCAGCAGAGGATACGGAATTGCCTGCATTGCACAAAGCACGGTGTGGCATGTGGGGGGAGGCACGCTCCCCAAGGACAGTCCCTACAAGACGTACCTCAATTTCCGCAACAACCTGCTGCTGCTCTACAAGAACCTTCCGGCCGGCAGACTGGACAGCGTCATGCGCATCCGCTTCTGGCTGGATGCCCTGGCCTCGGTGCAGTTCCTGCTCACCGGCAAGTGGGGCTCTTTCCTTTCGGTGTGGCGCGCCCGGCGCGACTTCTTCAGGATGCGTCCGCAGTTTGCCGCAGACCGCGAGCGTAACCTGCGCGAGGCTGTGCTGTCGCCTGTACCCGAGCAGACGGACGTAAGCATACTGTGGCAGTATTACGCCCGGGGCAGAAAAACTTTTGCAGACATACATCAGACAAAGAACGACATTAAACAACATATTTAATAAGGATATAACCATGAAGAGAAGAAACTTTATCAAGACAGGCGTTGCAGGCGCAGCCCTGCTCAGCATGCCACGGTTTGCAAGCGGTCTGGCCGCCATGCCGGCTCCCGGAGTACCTTACATGAAACCCGCGCCCAAGGAGGATGCCTTCCATGTGGGAATGGCCGGATACACATTTGTCAAGTTCGACCTGGACACCACCCTGGCCGTAATGCAGCGCATCGGCGTGAAGTATCTTTGCATAAAGGATTTCCACCTTCCCCTGGACAGCAATGCCGAACAGATTGCCGCCTTCCATGCCAAGCTGGCCGCAAAGGGAGTAAAGGGATATGCCGTGGGCCCCATCTACATGAAGAGCGAGCAGGAGGTGGACCGCGCCTTTGCCTATGCCCGCCGTGTGGGCGTGAACATGATTGTGGCCGTGCCCAACTACGAGCTTCTGCCCTACGTGGAGAAGAAGGTGAAGGAGTATGACATCCGCATTGCCATCCATCTGCACGGACCCGACATGAAGCTCTATCCCGACGCCACGGACATCTGGAACAACGTGAAGGACCTTGACCCCCGCATGGGAATGTGTCTCGACATCGGCCACAACCTGCGCAACGGACAGGACCCCATCGCCGACCTGAAGCGGTACAAGAGCCGTGTGTTCGACATCCATCTGAAGGACGTTACCGACTGCACCAAGGCCGGACGCGCCATTGAACTGGGACGCGGACGCATTGACTTCCCCCGTTTTGTGAAGATGCTGCGCAAGGTGGGCTACACCGGCTGCTGCAGCCTGGAGTATGAGAAGGACATGAAGGACCCCTTCGTGGGCATTGCCGAGAGCATAGGCTATTTCCGTGCCGTGTGCGACACCACCCGTTAAGCGACGCATGGAAACAGCTCTCTACCTGATACCGGTAACCCTGGGCGATACGCCTGTCGACCAGGTGTTACCTTCCTACAACCGCGACGTGGTGCTCCGGCTGCGCCATTTCATTGTGGAGAACGTGCGCTCCGCACGCCGCTTCCTGCGCCAGACCGACCGTACCTTCCCCATTGACGAAAGCACGTTCTACGAGATGGGGAAGCATGCCGACGAGCACCTCTTCTCCCAGTATCTGCAGCCGCTGCGCCAGGGCATTCCCATGGGCGTGATAAGCGAGGCCGGCTGTCCGGCCGTGGCCGATCCCGGAGCCAACGTGGTGGCCATTGCCCACAGGCAGAACCTGCGCGTTGTCCCCCTGTCCGGCCCCAGCAGCATGATTATGGCAGTGATGGGCAGCGGACTTAACGGCCAGAGCTTTGCCTTTAACGGCTATCTGCCCGTGGAGCCGGCCGACCGTGCCAAGCGCATCAAGACGCTGGAGAGCCGTGCCTGGAACGAGGGGCAGACACAGCTGTTCATAGAGACTCCCTTCCGCAACCGCAAGATGTTCGACGCGCTGCTCTCCAACCTCCGTCCCGCCACCCGCCTGTGCGTGGCTGCCGGCATCACCACGCAGCAGGAGTATATCCGCACGCACACCGTGCAGGAGTGGAAGCGCACCACGCTGCCCGAACTCAAGGACATCCCCGCCATTTTCCTGATTGGGAAGTAGCGGGGACGTTATTTTCTGCCCTTTTTGCCGTTTTGGAAAGGCTGGCGACTCAGTCGCCGGCATTTTTTATGTCTGAGAAATGTCCGCGGGTCCCCGGATTGCATTTTTTGGAGCCAAAGCAGCCGCCAAGCCGTGGAAAGGAGCGGAGCAGGAATGCGGCACACAGAGAGGATATTATTTCGGTTTTTTGGAATCTGTTTACACCGGTGCACGGCGCTTCCCGAGGCCTCAGAAATGGGTTTACACCGGTGCACGGCGCCTCCCGAGGCCTCAGAAATGGGTTTACACCGGTGCACGGCACTTCCCGAGGCCTCAGAAATGGGTTTACACCGGTGTACGGCGCCTCCCGAGGCCTCAGAAATGGGTTTACACCGGTGCACGGCGCCTCCCGAGGCCTCAGAAATGGGTTTACACCGGTGCACGGCGCTTCCCGAGGCCTCAGAAATGGGTTTACACCGGTGCGCGGCGCTTCCCGAGGCCTAAGGCTCAGAACTCGGCCGTGAGTCCGATGCTGGGCACCATGCTGCCCGATTCCTGCTTTAGGGTTTTCATAACGTAGCGTTGTTGGGATGCCGGGGCGGTGGGGTTTTCCACCACGCCGGTGCTGAGCAGGGCATCCTGTTGCTTCAGTTTGGAGGCGGTTACGTTCTCCAGTCCCACATAGAAGCCGAGGCGCCATTTGCGGAAGTAGTAGTTCTTGTCAATGCGGATGTCCAGTTGGGCAAAGGCCGGCAGGCGTTCGGCATTGTAGCGGCTGTAGTCGAAGTAGGCTCTGCCCTGCGCGTCCCACGCCTCTACCAGCGACGACTTGTCCACATCGTAGGGCGTATAGGGCGCTCCGCCAATCAGGCTCAGCTTTCCGCCCACGCTCCAGCGGCGGGGCAGTTCCCACACGGCGCTGAGGTTCAGGATGTAGCGGTTGTCCCATGCCGAAGGGGTGTAGGCGGCCGACTTGCCGTTGCGGTACTCGCTCTTGAAAAGCGTGAACGATGCCGTGGCGCTTATCTTGTCCGGAATCTGCCATTTCCCCAGCAGTTCCATACCGTAGCTTCTGCCCTCGGCATCGGGGGTGAGCGGTTCGTTGCCCACCACGCCGTAGTCGTTACCCTTACAGGCCAGGGGAATGTTGTCCATGACGCTCAGGGGCATGTGGCGGTATATCTTGTGGAAGCCTTCCAGGGTAAAGACCAGCTGCCGGGAAGGCCGCCAGCTGACGCCCATACTTTCGGACGTCACCTTTTGGTATTTCAGACGGTTGTTGGCAAGGGTGCCGTTGTTGTCCTTGTATCCCAATGCGGTGCCGGTGGGCAGCTGGTAGAAGATGCCGGCATTTGCGGCCACGGACCATTGCGGGGCCAGGGCGTAGCGGACGGAGATGCGCGGCGAGAGCTGCTCCAGGGGGTTGCGCATCAGGGCAAGGTTGGCAGCGTCGGTACGCAGTCCGGCCGATGCGCTGAACCGCTCGTTGGCCGACTGGTAGTCGAGCGAGGTAAAAACTCCCCATGTCCATACGCCCAGTGCGGTGCGGTAGTCGGTCCATCCGGCCATGTCGGTATAGATGCGCTGTCTGGTACGGTTGCGGTGCTGTACGTAGTTGCCCTCGGCTCCCTGTTTCCATGTCCATTGCCCCAGCGCGGTGCGGTTCTCCACGCGCAGCGATGTCTTCTGGTCTGTGCTCTTGGCGCGCTGTCTGAGGTTCGCCTCGCTGCTCTCGTCGTTGTCGTTGTATTTGGTAAGCCGGTTGTTCAGGTAGTTGTGGCTCAGGTACACTCCCGTGGTGTGTCTGCCGGCATAGTGTTTGTAGGATGCGCCCAGGGTGTATGTCTCCTGTCGGATGACCGGCAGATAGCTCAGCAGGTATTCGTTCTCCTCGCCTTCCTCGTCGGTGTTCAGCTTCATGCGGTCAATGCCGCCCAGGGCCATGAACATGAGTTCGTCCTTGGGTGTGATGCGCGATTTTATCTTGAACTGTCCGTCGATGTAGTTGGGCAGGAAGGGAAGGCCCAGCACCTTGAAGAGCAGTTGCAGGTAAGACTGGCGCACGGAAAACAGGTATGTGGTCTTGGGACTGAAATGTCCGTTTCCGCTCAGCGACACTTCCGAGGCGCCCAGCGTGGCCTTGAAGGTCTGGCGGTCCGGATTGCCGTTTACCAATGCGAAGTCCAGCACCGAGCTGAGCGCACCCGAGCGGTCAGACGGGAAGGCGCCGGTGTAAAAGTTTATTTCGCGCACAAGGTCGGCGTTCACAATGCTGGTGGGGCCTCCGGATGCGCCCTGGGTGGCAAAGTGGTTGATGTTGGGAATCTCAATGCCGTCCATGAAGAAACGGTTCTCGGCCGGTCCGCCGCCGCGCACGATAAGGTCGTTCCGGTAGCCGATGGGCGAGAAGGACACGCCGGGGAAGGCGCGCACTATGCGCGAGATGTCGCGGTTGGCGCCCGGCATCTTCTCAATGTCCTGCATCCCTATCACATGAAGGCTTACGGGGCTCTCGCTGCTCCGTCTCATCAGGGCAGGCCCGATGGAAACCTCGCCCATCAGGCGTGTGTCTTCCTCCAGTTCAATCTCAACGAAAGGCGTGGCCGAGGAAATCATGTATTCGGCGGTGAGCGCGGCCTTGTATCCGATACACGAGGCATAAAGCCGGTGTATGCCCGGTCTGGCCTTTTTCATTCTGAAGATGCCCAGGCTGTCGGTGGATGTCCAGCTGGCCGAATCCCCCTCGATATATACATTGCAGTAGGCCACGCCCTGGCGGCTGTCCTTGTCAATAACCTTTCCGCTGATGGAAAAGAAGGTGTCCTGCGCATGGGTTGCCGGACAACCGCACAGGCACAGCAGTAGCAGTGCAGAAAGCCAATTGGCGGACAGGAGGTTTCGGATGTCTGTGTTTCCTTTCATGGAAGGGGAATGAATGGTTGTTATGGGCAAAATTACGAAAAAAAGCAGACTGCGGCCTGCTTTTCATGTAAAATGTCAATTAAAAGCGGGGGATTTAAATAAGATTCACTTTTTTTCAGTAAATTTGGCGCAAAATTTAAATAAGCGAAGAAAGAATGGCAGCAAAAGACAAGACCATGTATGTATGCGAATATTGCGGACAGGACAGTGTGCGCTGGGTGGGCAAGTGTCCGTCGTGCGGCCGCTGGAACTGCATGAAGGAAATTACCGTGCGGGACGGGAAGGCGTCCGGAACCGCCGCGGCAAGGGCCGCATTGCAAACGGCGGGCAAGAACCGTGTGCAACCGTTGAACGTGCGCGAGATAAAGGCCGACGCCGAACCGCGGATGGACATGCACGACGGCGAACTGAACCGTGTGTTGGGCGGTGGCATGGTGCCGGGAAGCCTGGTGCTGCTGGGCGGCGAGCCCGGAATAGGAAAAAGCACGCTGGTACTGCAGACCGTGCTCAGAATGCACGGCAAGCGCATACTGTATGTGAGCGGTGAGGAAAGCGCCCGCCAGATAAAGCTGCGTGCCGACCGCCTTCAGACGGCCTCGGGAGGGAGTGAATTGCTGGTCTTGTGCGAGACTTGTCTTGAACAGGTGTTTGAACATATTGAAGAGACACAGCCCGACCTGGTTGTAATGGATTCCATCCAGACCATGCAGACGGAAAGCGTGGAGTCGTCTCCCGGCAGTCTGTCCCAGATACGCGAGTGTGCCGCCAGCCTGCTGCGTTATGCCAAGGGTGGGGGGGTAAGCGTCATTCTCATCGGCCATATCAACAAGGAAGGTTCGCTGGCGGGTCCCAAGGTGTTGGAACATATCGTGGACACCGTCCTTCAGTTCGAGGGCGACCAGCACCATCTCTACCGCATTCTGCGCAGCATAAAGAACCGTTTCGGGAGCACCAGCGAACTGGGCATCTATGAAATGCGTCACGACGGACTGCGCGAGGTCTCTAATCCCAGCGAACTGTTGCTCTCTGACAACCGTGACGGTCTGAGCGGCATAGCCATTGCCTGTGCCATGGAAGGAGTGCGCCCGCTCATGATAGAGACACAGGCGCTGGTCAGCACCGCGGCATACGGTACGGCGCAGCGCAGTACCACAGGCTTTGAAAGCCGCCGTCTGAACATGCTTCTGGCGGTTTTGGAAAAAAGGGTGGGATTCAAGTTGGCGGCAAAGGACGTGTTTCTGAACATTGCCGGCGGATTGCGTGTAACAGATCCGGCGATAGACCTGGGTGTGATGGCCGCCGTACTGAGCAGCAACGGCGACATGCCCATCGACGGCAATGTATGTATGGCCGGCGAGGTGGGGCTGAGCGGTGAGATCCGCCCCGTTTCTCGTATAGAACAGCGTATTGCCGAAGCACAGCGTCTGGGTTTCCGCCGCATGATTCTGCCTGCGCACAATATGAACGGCATCAATCCTGCACATTACAAAATAGAACTGGTGCCAGTTCGGCGTGTGGTAGAGGCGGTAAGGGAATTATTCGGGTAAGACGAGGTAATGTGTCACACTTTCTTTAAGTCGAAATACATCAGCCGTGTGGCAATCTTGTCTTCTGAAGGAATATTGTAATATGCACATTCTTCAGTTTCATCTCCATGAAGGTAACGGAATCCGTTTTGTTCGTAGAAACGTAGTGTGCGGGGATTGTTGTAAGCATCCACAACAAGAAAACGGCAGCCAGTTTTGTTGTCTTCATGGCGAAACCAATCTTTGATAAACTGTATCAGTTGGGTACCGATGCTCATTCCTTGAAACGCTTGATTGACACCTATCCGCCCGATGAGTGTGGCGGGGTAGCTGCGTCCGCGTTTTGGATTGTCAATGGGACGGTTCAGGCGGTTCCGTGTGGTTTTATCTAAATGCAATGTTTTGATGCTGTCATTTGCAAGGGTGAAGAGAGCCACAATACGGTGAGGCTTCTCCTCTGTAATCCAACAATAAGTTTTGCCCATCAGTTCCTTGGCATATCGTTCGGCATCGTTCAGGAAGAAATCGTCAAGGTCCGTATCACCACATGTATAAGACAGACAACGCTCCCTTACGGCATGATTGTAGGGGAGCATTACACATTGGTCGAACAGTGAGAAATCCTGCATGGCTCAGAATGTGAATGTTTTTGACTTTTCCAGAACCTTTCTTAAACGTTGTGCTGCCTTTTCAGACAACATAGGCGTGGCCAGGCTCTTATTGTTGTCCGCTTCTGCCACAAAGTTAATAGCAGTTTGGCCAGTCAGGACAGGTATAGATTTGATTGACATTGCCATAATATCCTTTTCTTTATCGTTGTTATACGGTGCAAAGGTAATCATTTTTTTCAAAACATCTCATAAATCGCTTTGTCTTTTATGACAATGCTTCCGCCAATGCCTCGGCGCATCGTTCACCGTCCACTCCGGCACTGACAATTCCGCCAGCATAGCCGGCACCTTCGCCGCAGGGATAAAGTCCGCGCACTCTGATGTGCTGTAGCGTAGCGTTGTCGCGCAGAATGCGTACCGGACTGCTGGTCCGTGTCTCCACGCCAATCACCGTGGCTTCAGCCGTAAGGAAACCGTGCATCTGCTTTCCCCAATGGCGGAACGCTTCACGCAAGCGCGAACTTATGGACTGCGGCATCCAGAAATGGAGCGGACTGGCAATGAGTCCCGGAGCGTATGACGATTCGTTCAGATCGGCGCTAAGCCGTCCGTTTACAAAGTCGGTCATGCGTTGAGCCGGAGCGGTCTGTGTGCGGTTGCCCTGTTGCCAGCAGTTGCGTTCCAACTCTTCCTGGTAATACATCATGCGCAGCGGGTCTGTATTGTCCGTCCCAATGTCTTCCGGCCGTATCTCCACCACCATCCCGCTGTTGCTCCAGCGCCCGTTCCGATGACTGGGGCTCATTCCGTTCACCACTAATTGTTCCGGTCCGCTTGCCGCCGGAACCACAAATCCCCCGGGGCACATGCAGAAACTGTAAACGCCTCTTCCCTCAACCTGCTGTACAAGACTGTATTCTGCAGCCGGGAGCCATTTTCCCCTTCCTTCCTTGTTGTGATACTGGATGCGGTCAATCCATTCGGCCGGATGTTCCAGGCGCACTCCCATGGCAAGACCTTTGGCCTCCAGCTCAATCTGTCCATTCTGAAGCATGCGGTAGACGTCGCGTGCTGAGTGTCCGGTGGCCAGGATAACGGGTCCGAACCATTCCTTTTGTTCGCCTGTGGGCAGATGGGTACACTCAATACCCTGTACTTCATCGGCTTTCACTTTCAGCCGGTCCATGCGGGTCTCAAAATGAACTTCTCCTCCGCAACACAGGATGGTATTGCGCATATTTTCAATTACGCGGGGCAGGCAGTCTGTGCCAATGTGGGGATGTGCGTCCACCAGAATGGATTCGCTGGCACCGTGCTGCACAAATACGTGCAGGATTTTTTCGCCGTTGCCTCGCTTCTTGCTACGGGTAAAGAGCTTCCCGTCGCTGTATGCCCCTGCTCCTCCCTCGCCAAAGGCATAGTTGCTTTCCGGGTCTACCTGTTGGGTGGTGCGTATGCGGGCCACGTCCTTCTTGCGGCTGCGCACGTCTTTTCCGCGTTCCACCACAATTGGCCTTATGCCAAGCTCAATCAAACGCAGGGCGGCAAAAAGTCCGCCCGGTCCTGCTCCCACAACCAGGGCTGTGCGGTGTCCGCTCACATCGGGATAGACCGTAGACTTGTACATCTGCGGTTCCATAGGCTCGCCGATGTAGGCTCTTACTGTCAGATTTACATAGACGGTACGCTGCCGGGCATCAATGCTACGCTTGAGAATGCGCACGGCCGTAGGCTTAATGTGCATCTCTTTTTTCAGATATTCCGTTACGGAATTCTCGTCAAATGCATCTTTAGGCAGGATTCTGAGGGTGAAGTCTTGTTTCATTCTTAATGGTTTTGGTTGCAAAAGTACACAAACTTCTTGGATTTAGCCTGCCCGGTCTGTCCTTTTTTATATGCTTAAGTATAAATATGTGGCGGCATAGTGCCCTTGTATGGATAATTCTTAGTAATTTTGCGCAAAATTGTTCAGCACGTTATGAAAGTATTGAAATTTGGCGGAACATCCGTAGGTTCCGCAGATAGCATTCTGAATGTAAAAAAGATTGTAGAGTCCCAGACAGAACCTGTAATTGTGGTGGTGAGCGCCTTGGGCGGCATTACCGACAAACTGATAAAGACCGGACAGCAGGCAGTGGAAGGTGATCCCATGTACCAGAAGACTTTCTGGGATATTGTGGAACGCCATGAAGATATGGTAAATGCCGTCATTCCGGCAGGCCGTAACCGGGACACCCTCATGGCTATTGTAAAGGCACATCTGGAGGAACTGCGCAGCATATACCAGGGAGTGTTCCTTATAAGGGATCTCAGCCCCAAGACGCAGGCCGCCATTGTCAGCTATGGCGAGCGCATCAGCAGCCGTATTGTGGCCACGCTTGTGAACGGAGCGGAATGGTATGACAGCCGGGAATTTATAAAGACCGAAAGAAAGGCCGGCCGCAACATGCTGGCCACTGACCTCACCAATGAACTTGTCTGTAAGAATTGGGAAACCATTCCAAACATTAGTCTGGTAGGTGGTTTCATCAGTACCGATGCCGAAAGCGGCGAAGTGACCAACCTGGGCCGCGGCGGTTCGGATTATACGGCCAGCATCATAGCGGCTGCGCTTAATGCCCGTGTGCTGGAAATCTGGACAGATGTGGACGGTTTCATGACGGCCGATCCGCGTGTCATTCCCAATGCGTACGTTATCAACGAGCTTTCCTATATCGAGGCGATGGAATTGTGCAATTTTGGTGCCAAGGTGGTTTATCCGCCTACCATTTATCCGGTGTGCATCAAGAACATTCCCATCCTCATCAAGAATACGTTCAATCCCGATGCGCCCGGCACAATCATCAAACAGGACGTTGAGGACGATTCCAAGGCCATTAAAGGTATTTCCAGCATTGACGGCACCAGTCTGATAACCATCAGCGGCCTTAGTATGGTGGGTGTGATTGGTGTGAACCGCCGTATCTTCAGCTGCCTGGCCGACAACGGAATCAGCGTGTTCATGGTATCGCAGGCCAGTAGCGAAAACAGCACCAGTATCGGTGTGCGCGATGTGGATGCCGCCGAGGCGTGCCGTGTGCTCAATGTAGAATTTGCAAAGGAAATTGGCCAGGGTTCCATGTATCCCATTCAGGCCGAAAGCGGACTGGCTACAGTGGCGGTAGTGGGCGAGAATATGAAGCACACACCGGGTATTGCCGGCAAACTGTTCGGTACATTGGGACGCAACGGTATCAGCGTGATTGCCTGTGCCCAGGGAGCCAGCGAGACTAACATATCCTTTGTGGTGGATGCGCGTCATCTGCGTAAGTCGTTGAATGTCATTCACGACAGTTTTTTTCTGAGTGAATATCAAGTGCTCAATCTTTTTATTACCGGTGTGGGCACTGTAGGCGGAAGCCTGATAGAACAGATAGCCCAGCAAAGGGAAAAGCTTATGTCGGAAATGGGACTCAAACTGAACGTGGTGGGTATAGCCAGCGGACACAAGGCCGTTTTCTCCCGTGAAGGACTGGATCTGACCGATTTCCGCAAACTGCTGTCCGATTCGGAGGACAGTAACATCCGGCGTCTGAAGGAGGAAGTAATTGGCATGAACATCTTTAACAGCGTGTTTGTGGACTGTACGGCCAGTGCCGAGGTGGCCGGGCTGTATAAGGATTTCCTCAACCATAACATTCATGTGGTGGCAGCCAATAAGATTGCAGCAAGCAGTGACTATGCCAGCTATCGCGAATTGAAGGACATAGCTCATAAGCGTGGCGTGAAGTTCCTTTTCGAAACCAATGTGGGAGCGGGACTGCCCATTATCCGTACTATCAACGATCTCTGTAACAGTGGTGACAAGATTCTGCGTATCGAGGCAGTTCTCAGTGGTACGCTTAACTATATATTCAATACCATCAGTGCCGACACTCCTTTCAGCCAGACGGTAAGAATGGCAAAGGCCGCCGGATACAGCGAGCCTGATCCGCGCATAGACCTTAGTGGGAAGGACGTTATCCGCAAGCTGGTGATTCTGGCACGCGAGGCAGGATACGAAATCAGTCAGGAGGATGTGGAGACCCGTCTCTTCATTCCCGAAACTTTCTTCCAGAGTACTGTTGAGGAATTCTGGGAAAAGCTGCCTTCTCTTGATGCGGAATTTGAACAGCGCCGCAAGGAGTTGGAGGCCAATGACAAAGTGTGGCGTTTTGTGGCAAAGCTGGAGGACGGAAAGGCCAGTGTGTCGCTCGAAGAGTTCGGACGCGACCATTCGTTCTATGTGCTTGAAGGAAGCAATAACGTGGTTCTTCTCACCACAGAGCGTTATAAGGAATATCCCATGCTCATCCAGGGCTATGGTGCGGGAGCCAGCGTTACGGCGGCAGGAGTGTTCGCAGATATCATGAGTCTGGGCTGATGCCTCTTTCCTTTATACATTATTTATTATATTAAGAACAAACGATTGAAACATCTCATTATATTGGGAGACGGCATGGCAGACTGGCCTTGCGAGGAACTGGCAGGGCGCACGCTTCTGCAATATGCCCACACTCCGCATTTCGACCGCTTGGCGCGAATGGGACGGAACGGTCTGCTGCAAACCGTGCAGAAAGGATTCCATCCCGGAAGCGAGGTGGCAAACAGCAGCATTCTCGGTTATGATCAGACGTTGGTCTACGAGGGCCGGGGACCATTGGAGGCGGCAAGCATTGGTGTGGAACTTGAGCCTGGCGACTTGGCGTTGCGCTGCAATCTGGTTTGTATTCAGGGCGATATCCTCAAGAATCATTCTTGCGGTCGCCTGGAAACAGAGGAGGGCGATGTGCTTATCAGCTATTTGCAGGAAAATCTGGGTTCAGACCGTGTGCATTTTTATACCGGAGTGCAGTATAGGCATCTGCTGGTTGTGAAGGGCGGAGACAAACGGCTCCAGTGTACCCCTCCGCACGACATTCCAGGCAAACCGTTCCGTCAGTACATGCTGAAGGCGGAATGTACACAGGCGGAGGATACCGCCAAGCTGCTTACAGAACTGATATATAAAAGCCAGGAACTATTGCGCACGCATCCGCTTAACCAAAGCCGTATGGATGCCGGACAGGATCCGGCCAACAGCATTTGGCCCTGGGGCGGAGGTTACAGACCGGCCATGCAGCCTCTTACAACCACTTTTCCGCAAATATCTTCCGGTGCAGTCATTACTGCCGTAGACCTGATTCGCGGAATCGGACATTATGCCGGACTGCGTACCATCTCTGTAGAGGGAGCCACCGGGCTTTACGACACCAACTATGAGGGTAAGGCTGCGGCGGCTATCGAGGCCCTCCGCACTGACGATTTTGTCTATCTGCATGTAGAGGCAAGCGATGAGGCAGGACACGATGGAAGCATTCCGCTGAAGCTGCAAACCATTGCCGACCTGGACCGGCGTTTGCTCGGTCCTATATTGGACGAGCTGGACACATGGGACCAACCCGTGTGTATCGCCCTTTTGCCGGATCACCCTACGCCTTGCCAGCTTCGTACCCATACGGCAGAACCTGTGCCCTTTTGCATATGGTATCGTGGAATGGAACCGGACAGTGTGCAGACCTTTGACGAAGTGGCCGCCCGTAACGGGGCATACGGCCTGCTTGGCGGTGACGAGTTTATCCGCACCTTTATGAATTGTTGAACCCCATAGAATAGAATTAAGAAAACAATGAAATATTACAGTACCAACGGACAGGCTCCGGAAGCCAATCTGGAGAAGGCCGTAGTAAAAGGACTTGCCGAGGACAGGGGACTTTATATGCCCGAACGCATCAAACCCTTGTCGCCGGAATTCTTCAACCAGATTGAGAACCTGACTTTTCAGGAAATAGCCTATCAGGTGGCTGATGCATTCTTTGGCGAGGATGTGCCGGCCGATACGCTAAAGGAAATTGTTTATGACACCCTCTCTTTCGACGTGCCAGCCGTGCCTGTGACAGACCGTATATACAGCCTGGAACTTTTTCACGGCCCCACCTTGGCCTTTAAGGATGTAGGCGCCCGCTTCATGGCCCGCCTGCTGGGCTATTTTAATGCCCGCGAGGCGGAGAACCGGCTGGTGAACGTGCTTGTGGCTACCAGTGGCGATACCGGTTCGGCCGTGGCAAACGGATTCCTGGGCGTGCCCGGTATCCATGTTTATGTGCTCTATCCCAAAGGCAAGGTAAGCCCCATTCAGGAATGTCAGTTTACCACTCTCGGACAGAACATCACAGCTCTTGAGGTGGACGGAGTATTCGATGACTGCCAGGCTTTGGTGAAGACGGCCTTTATGGACGCCGAACTCAACGCCCACATGAAGCTTACATCGGCCAACAGCATCAATGTGGCGCGTTTCCTGCCGCAGAGCTTCTATTATTTCTATGCCTATGCCCAGATGAAGAAGCGCGGTATGGCAGACAATCTGGTAGTGTGTGTGCCCAGCGGAAACTTTGGCAACATCTGCTCTGCCCTCTTCGGCAAGCGGATGGGGCTGCCGGTAAAGCGTTTCATCGCAGCCAACAATGCCAATGACATTTTCTATAACTACTTGCAGACCGGCCAATATAATCCCCGTCCCAGCGTGCAGACCATAGCCAATGCCATGGACGTGGGCGACCCCAGCAACTTTGCCCGCATCCTCAATCTCTATGGCAGCTCCCACGAAGCCATTTGCAATGACATCAGCGGAGCAACCTACACCGACGGCCAGATTGCAGACACCATGCGCGATTGCCTGAATGAGAACGGGTATCTGTTGGATCCCCACGGAGCATGCGGCTACCGTGCCCTGCAAGAGGGCTTGCAGGAAGGCGAAACCGGCATCTTCCTTGAGACCGCTCATCCGGCCAAGTTCAAGGATACGGTGGAGAAGATTACCGGACAGCCGCTTCCTGTTCCTGAAAAGCTCGCGGCGTTCATGAAGGGAAAGAAACAAAGCGTTTCCCTGCTGGCCGACTTTACGCAGTTCAAGCAATTCCTTTTGGAACAATAGGCACTCTGCCGGAAGTGGCAGAGGTACGTTTAGGGCTCTTCCCGAGTCGGGACGACCGTTCCTGAAGCCAAAAAATGCTTTCCCGTATCGGGAAGGCATTTTTTGACGTTAAAAAACGGTTTCCCGGTGCGGGAAGTCATTTTCTGAGGCCAAAAAACGGTTTCCTGTCTCGGGAGGGCATTTCCAGGGGAGAAAAACGGCTTCCCGACTCGGGAGAGGAGCCTCCGGAAGAATAAGTCTGGGACAGGCTATATGCGGAAAAGACTTCTGCAGATGTCTGTTCTGACCGTAAGACTCAGGGTATTTGTGCGGAAATAGTCTTCTGACATATAGATGTATCCTTTATGAAGACCAGTTTCGCCAATGGAATTCTTGATAAGGAAGAAGCATTGGCCTTTTGCATTGTGCCCCATGCCCACAATGTGCATCATGTGGTCATCTTTCAGGAATTTAAAGAAATAGGCAAGCGAACGCATAAAGGCGTTATAACGGAACGAAGGCATGAATGTAAGTGCCGCGCCTTTTTTGTGTGAATAGCCGGCTCCGTGAATGTCGCCTTCCCATACACAGGTGTGTCCGTTTCTTAACGAATGCTTCACGGCTTCAGTCATTTTATCCAGAGGGATATTGTAGGAGGGGAAGCGCTCGTAGTTGTCCGGCACATTGAGGACTGTATTCCTGTAATAGGGAGAATGTGCAAAACTGGTCAGAACCATGTAATTCTCGGCATTAGGCATTTTGCCGGTCGGCAATGGCTTTATCCATTCTTCTGTGGTGCCGTTTTCTTCTGTAATCCGTTTGTAGGTGTCCAGAAAGGTTTGCGCAAGACCGCCCCGTCTGTTCGGATAGCGTTTGTGGGCGGCAAAATAGAGCGGGTTCAAATGGCATACGGTATCAGAAGCCAGCAGCTCCGATTCAATCATGGAACACATGGAATAGGCCCAGCAGTGTGTGGTGCGCCCCTGATTCTTGATGCTGCTATGGGGCAACACGATATCCATGGCGATACCCTCTGCCTGTGTCCAGTCTATCCGTTTCTGCAGAAAGTTTTCACGAATCAGCTTCCTTACGGACCGTGCAAGATACATCGCCGGATTTTTCATTTCTCGTTATGGAGGAAAAGTTTGCGGAAGATAAACAGCAGATAGCGGCGGATGGGGCGGATGTGATACCAAATCATGCCCATTCGGAGCCAGTGGGCCGAGGTAGCATCCGTGTCTTTGCCATTGGCGTGATGGATGGTCTGCAGAATGCCCAACACCTGGTCTCTTTTGATAATTTCCAGGCGACAGATGTTGCCGTCGCCAAGAAAGTGGTAATGGCTGGCGTCTTTCTTTACCAGGCGGTGGATCATGTACTTGTCTTCCCACTGGTACAGGGCGGCAATGCCCAAGGGTAGGTCCTGGCCGCTGTATGGTACCAGCGTAATCTGGTCCTTCCCGCCAAGGATGAAGGGAAGCATGCTGTTGCCCATTACTGAAAGTCGCACGGCTGTGCCGGAGGCAAGCCGTGCGGCAGCCTGGGCGAAATAATTGTTGCTCACAAGGCGAATTTCCTTCTGCACAGCCTGAACTATTTAAAAAGGGTGTTGAATGAAAGTTGCGCCGCCTCGGCATCGGGCAGACATTCCAGATGGAAGACCGGAGTCTGTTCAAGCACCAGTCCCAGCGTATGGCTGATGTGGTCGTAGAGTGTGTCATCGTAGGCAAAATCAGGCGGGCACGAGGGATGCAGCGCTCCGTAGGCCTGAAGAGTGTTCAGACGGCGTATCTTGTTGTACGGTGCCTGGGAAAGACGCACACATCCTGCCAATTGGAAGCGTTCGTTGCGGTAGCATGGCGTTTTGCCGCTCCAGGGGCTTCCGTACATCCATACTTTTCCGTCGACAACGCGTAGGATGGGGCTGTCGTCGTTGAGCAGATGGGCACCTTCTATATTCTCTCTCCACAGTCTGGTGTGCGTACTTTTTCCTGTACCGCTTTCGCCAAGGAAGATTACACACTTGTTCTCCCATACAATGCAGCTGGTATGTATGGCAATGGTGTCAATCGGGTTTGTAGCCCATCCGTATGCCATCCAAAGGGCGAAACGCACGATGCGCGGCACCATGCAACCGCTCATGTAGACTGTGGACGCATTCAGGGGCATCCATTGTCTGAATACATAGCCCTCGGGAGTTATGCTTTCGTAAAGGTAACCCTCCTGGTAACGTCCGAAGTCGTGTGTATATCCGTCTATTTCGTTATGATAGAGCTTTTGTGTGAAATCGGGTGCCTCATGGGGGCAGTCTGAGGTTATTAGCGCCAATGGGGCGTTCTCTGTTTGGGGTACGATGAAGGGTTGGAAACCGTCCAGCAGAGAGAGCGTATGCAGCAAGTCATCACCGGCGAGGGCAATGAGATGGTCTGCAATGGAAAGATGTATTTGTTTCATAGGGATGAAGAACAGTAATTTTCTATGTTGATTATTTTATCGCAGAAACGCAATGATGAGTCGCGGTGGGCGATAATGATGAGTGTGATTCCGTGCAGTTGGGCGGATAGTTCCTCCAGGGCAGAGGTGATTTCGCTTTCAGTGGCATTGTCCAGGGCAGAGGTGGCTTCGTCAAAGAAAAGTACCTCGGCCTCCTTATATAAGGCGCGTGCTATGCCTATGCGTTGCTTTTGTCCGCCGGAGAGCCGGCTTCCATATTCGCCCAGCGGAGTGTCAATGCCTTCAGGGAGCGTGGAAAGCCATTCGTCAAGATGGACCTGTTTTAGCACTCTTAGAATCTTTTCACGGTCAATGTGGGGCTGCCCGAGTGCTATGTTTTCGGCCAGCGAACCGTGAATGATGAAGATGTCCTGCGGTACATATCCAACCAGTTTGTGCCAAGAGGCTCTGTTCTGTGTGGTGAGCGGTGTGCCGTCTATGCAGATTTCTCCGCCGGTGGGGGGGAAGAAGCCCAGTAGCAGATGAAAAAGCGTAGTCTTTCCGGAACCGCTTGTGCCCTGTATGCCCAGACATTGTCCGCGCGGAATGGTGAGCGAAAAGTTGCGGATGACCGTGTCGCCGTCGGGGAACGAGAACGATAGATTCCTTACTTCTATTTCATTCTTGAAACAGATTTCTGTTATGGGAGATTCTTCTGTCTTTCCTCCTCCGGTGATGCCCTCTTCAACGGTTTGGATGGCATGTGCCGCGTTTTGTAACGATGTCCATGAGGCCAGTAGCAGGCGGGCGGCTGGAATCATGCGGTAGGCCGCTACGGCAAACACTCCGCTTACTACGCGCAAATCGCCCTTTGTTACCATGAGAAGGAGCATTATCCCGATAACGATGGAAGCCTCGGAGATGAGCATGGGCAGAAACTGCAGGCGCTCATACCGTAAGCGGCATGACGTAATCTTGTCCAGCCCCTGCTGAAATGTGTCCAGCGAGGAATGGAAGGCTTGGTTTATCTCCAGCTCGCTGTAGCCCCGGAAGGCTTCCACCACAAGGCGCGACTGCTGGCGGCGCGCTTCCAGTTCCTCCTTACCGTATTGTGTCATGCGGCCTTTGACGGCACGGGCATAAATGAAAAGCAGGGGCAGCAGCACCAGGCATAGCAAAAGCCCGGCCAAGGGAGAGAATGCCAGCAGCGTGACAATGATGAGCGCCAGCAGCATGGATTCGCTGCAAATGCGGAGTAGGGGAGCCAGCACGCTCAGACTGAACATGTAACAGATAAAGTTTACCTCATAGCCCAGTTGTACGGTGCTTTTACTTTTAAGGAAGAGCAGTCCGCGTTCATAATAACGGCAAAACATAGCCTGGCTGAGCCGTTTGTTTATGCCCAGCAGGTATTTGCTTTGGTAACGGGTGAGCAGATAGGCCAGTCCGTTCTTGCACAATACAAAAAACAACACACCGCAGCACAGGTACATGATTCTCCAGCGGTCGGGGCTGTCGCCCATTACCATAAGTAGAATGGGTATAAGGGCAGCCACTCCGGCATAGTCCAATATGGCCCGGAGGAAAACGGTTGCCACCACCTTTATGCTGTGGCGTTTCTCCTGGGGAGAAAGCAGCGAAAGAATCCGCCTAATCATGCAGAATATTGCACTGGCGCATGCTCTGGAAGAACTTTTCGGCATCGGCAGAAGCCTGTTCTTCCGATATGCCGTACTGCGATACCAGGAATGAAACAGCCTCCTGTGCGGTAAAGTCTTTTCCGGCAAGAGCGTTCCACAGGGCGTATGCCGTGCGGTTCAGTGAAATGATTTGCGTCATGTTTACCTGGTCCTTACCCTGATCCACTACAATATATTCTCCGGCAACGGAACGTACTTTAAATCTTGAATCTATCTTCATAAAACTTGATTATTGAAATTTTCTGCAAAATTACTACATTATTATATAAATATGTGGTTTTTCTGTAAAATAAAAGTGGAAATTCCCGTTTCTTGATTCTTTTTTGTATAGAAAAGGTTGTGTAATGCATCGTGGCCAATGACGGGGATCTCTTACCCCAAGTCCAGATCTTTTATAAATTCATCCAAGCGAATGACTGCAACGCTTGGGAAAGGAATATCTGCCAATATGCGGAAATGTGCGTCTTCGCTGACTATGTAGTCGGCGCCAGCAATGATAGCGCAGTCCACAAATTTGTTGTCATCAGGGTCTTGTTCTATAAGCCCGAATCGGTATTGAGGATCTATCATCCGTGTGTATGGACTACGGGCAATGGCATTCACAATGTTGTGTGCCACAGCCGCGTTGGCAACTCGCTCCAGAATCTCATTATATTCAGTCAGTATGTCATTGCTTACACATAGGGTGTAGCGCCCATCGCGAAAAGCTTGCCATACCGGGCGATAAGGACTGTGCAGCGAAATCATCTGCACCAGACAGTTTGTGTCAAGTACAATCTGACGACTCATTGCTTGTAAGGTGTTCTAAAATGGGTGTTCTGAAGGTTGTGCAGCGTCTGCTCATCCCATTCTCCAGACTGCCACAAACGCTCCATCTCTTCATCGGCGCGACGTGCAAAGAATTCGCTGATGGCATGCTTGAGCGCCATCAGTTCATCATCGTTCTGGATGGTGGCCATCACATTAAGAAGTTCTATCTGCGCTTCGTTGAAGACTGTACGGTTTACTTTAGTTGCCTGCCCGTAAGTAGCTATAGGTTCGCCGGCATTGGGAATCTCTGTTGTTGGTGTCTTATAAGTCTTGTCCATAGGGGAAATGCTTATATTTCTTGTTTTCAACGACAAATTTATATAAAAACTGCGACATATAAGCTGGTTTTTATGTAAATTTGCACGTATATACTAACAATCAAAGAACAAACAACATGATGAAAATACTGAAATATGCATTGGCGTTGGCGGTTTGTATGGGACAAACTGTGACAGCACAGGAATTACAGGTTGTCGGGTTGAAAACAGAGCATCTTGAAAGTCCGTTGGGTGTGGACACCCCTTCGCCACGACTGGCATGGCATATGCTTTCCGGCCGCAAGGGCGCGCGTCAGCAGTCTTGCCGTCTGGTAGTGGGTACAGACTCGGCGCGCGTAGTGGCCGGTCAGGGTGATGCGTGGGATACGGGCTTGATGGCGTCGGACCTCATCTCTGCCCGGTATGCCGGTATTCCCCTCAAACCTCGTACACGATATTACTGGCAGGTGGCGGTTACGGATGAAACCGGGCGGAAAGCATTGTCGGATGTGGCGTATTTCGAGACAGGAAAAATGGGCGTGGATGCATGGCAGGGCAACTGGATTAGTGACCATTACGACTGTAAGCACCAGCCTGCCCCTTATTTCCGGAAGAAATTCTCGGTGGACAAGCCTGTGCGCTCAGCCCGTATCTATGTGGCTGTGGCAGGATTGTATCAGCTCCATCTCAATGGCCGGCGTTTGGGCGATACCATGCTCGACCCTGTTTACACCCGCTTTGACCGCCGTAATATGTATGTTACCTATGATGTAACCTCAGCCATAAAGCAGAACGAGAATGTGGTGGGCATTGTGCTGGGTAACGGATGGTATAACCACCAGCCCCTGGCCGTATGGAATTTCGAGACGGCCCCCTGGCGTAACCGTCCCGCATTCTGTATGGATCTTCATCTGACATACGAGGACGGTTCAGAGGAAACCGTCTGTACGGATTACGGATGGCGTACCACGGACGGCGGTGCCTGGAGAAAGAATAACATCTATACCGGTGAGTTCTATGATTTCTCCATGCAGATGGAGGGCTGGGACAAGCCCGGATATGATGACAGCAAGTGGGGCGGTGTAAGGCTGAGACAAGCCCCCTCAGCGCAAGTCACATCGCAGCAGATGCGCCCCATCCGAGCCTGTCGGGAATATCCGGCCGTTAAGTTTGCGCAGTTGTCTGATAATGCCTATCTGTATGATTTCGGATACAATATGGCAGGTGTAACCCGTTTCCGTCTGAAAGGAGCAAAGGGCACTGTTGTGAAGGTGCGTCATGGAGAACGTTTGGGCAAGGACGGCCGTCTGGACCAGTCTAACATAGATGTATATTACAGGGGAGATAAGGAAACAGACCCCTTCCAGACTGACGTGCTTACCCTGAGCGGAGGCGAGGACGAGTTTATGGCACGTTTCAATTACAAAGGCTTCCGTTATGCCCAGGTAGAGGCCTCGGCTCCCGTTGAGATAGACAAGGAGAGCATGGTGGCCTGCTTTGTGCACAGCGATGTGCCGCAGGTGGGCGAGATCCGGTCGTCCAACAAACTGATTGAGGGGCTTATGGCAGCGTCTAACCAAGCCTATCTGTCCAATCTGATGGGTTATCCTACCGACTGTCCCCAGCGCGAGAAGAACGGTTGGACAGGCGACGGCCATCTGGCCATAGAGGCTGCCTTGTATAATTTTGACGGCATTACCGTGTACGAAAAGTGGATGGCGGATCATCGCGACGAGCAACAGCCCAACGGTGTGCTGCCCGACATTATCCCCACCTGTGGATGGGGTTATGGCACAGATAACGGACTGGACTGGACCAGTACCATCGCCATCATTCCTTGGAATCTGTATCTGTTCTATGGCGATGATGAGGCTCTTCGCCGCTGTTATCCACACATCAAACGCTATGTAGACTATGTGGGACGCATCAGCCGCGGGCATCTTACCACCTGGGGACGTGGCGATTGGGTGCCGGTAACGGTGGGCTCCAATAAGGAACTGACCTCCAGCGTCTATTATTATGCGGACACACAGATTCTGGCCCGTGCAGCCAAAATGTTCGGGTATGCCGAGGATTATGAGAAATACAGCCGTCTGGCCGCCGATATCCGCAAGGCCATAAACGACAAGTATTTGGATGCTCAGAAGGGAATCTATGCCAGCGGAACCCAAACCGAATTGAGCGTGCCCCTCTATTGGGGTATAGTGCCCGACGAGTTCAAGGCAAAGGTGGCGCATAATCTTAATGAGAAAGTCATCGCCTCTGGACATCATTTGGATGTGGGCGTACTGGGTTGCAAGGCTTTGCTCAATGCCCTTTGTGAAAACGGCTATACAGAAACTGCCTATAAGGTGGCCGTGCAGGATACCTACCCTTCATGGGGATGGTGGGTGGTGAACGGAGCCACCACGCTGCTTGAAAACTGGAAACTGGATGCCACACGCGACATTTCGGACAATCACATGATGTTCGGCGAGATCGGCGCCTGGTTCTACAAAGGTTTGGCCGGCATTTATCCAGACAGCGAAAAGCCAGGCTTCAAGCATATCCGTCTGAAACCCTATTTCCCTGATGGCCTGGAAACCTTTACGGCAAGCCATACCTCGCCGTACGGCCAGATAGTGTCTGGGTGGACAACCAAGGGGAAGAAAGTCAATTACGAGGTAACTGTTCCGCCCAACTGCACAGCCACTCTCCAGTTGCCCTTCGGCTGGACTGCCGGCGGAGAAAACCGTATGGAACTGCAGTCGGGAACGTACCGCTTTGCCTGCAAACGAAAGTAAAATTCCATTGTATCATAGTGCGTCGGCCAACACATACTGTTGCGTTGGCCGACGCATTTGTATCCAATAGCCAGCGCAGCCTGTTGCCTTTTTCGCCAAATTACCGAATTTTAAAAATTTTTAGGTTCATCCCCGAATAGCGTTGGTAGAGTCTTTTAATCCTAGAACCCTTGCAGATGCTTACCGGATACCAATATCTTTAAATAAAGAAGACAGCATTCTTATTGCTTTTACAGAAAAAGCGTTTTTCGATTAAAAGCGATTTTATTACTTGATAATTTATCATTTATTTAAATCCTTTCTGTATCTTTGCATTTGAAAAATCATCAAAATTTCAAAGGTAGTATGGCTAATGAATATTTAATAGATGGTATGACTCTCAGGCAACATATAGAAGCATTGCAGAGGAGTCGGCCATGGAGGCATGGCAAGATGACTATGCCGATATGAGACGGATCTTCATTTATGGTGAATCATTAGAGTTTGATGCACTTATACAGAAAATGAAAGAGTTGCAAGAACGAGTGAGAGTTATGTAAAGAGTCAAACCACCGAACAGATCTGCACCAAATTACCGAAAATATAAAAATCAAACTTGTAGGCAAAAATTTGATAAAATGCTATCACCCTCCTAAAGATTGAATTTACATTGTTCCGATAGGATGCTTGAAGCAATAGAAGAAACGTAAAAACTTTTGGATTATGCATATTAGAGATTTTATAGCTAACTTTAACAATCATCCGGTTTTGTTTATCGGGTCTGGATTTTCATTTAGATATCTTAAAAACACTTATACATGGAATGCTTTGCTCAGCAAAGTTTGTGAGGATTTATGGGGTAGTGATGAAAAATATTTAGATATAAAAGCAAGATGTACTCAACCCAACGGATACTGTCCGTTTGAGCAAGTAGCGACGGAAATAGAAACAGAATTTAACTCTGCTTTAGAGAGAGATAGGAATGGAATCTTTAAAGAAATTAATGACACCTTCTATGAAAGTATGAGAAATGGCGTTACATTAAGTCGTTTCAAAATATATATAGCAAAACTTGTAGGAGATCTAACTCTTAAAGAAGGATTAGAAGAAGAACTAAATGAACTCAAACGAGCTCGAAAAAATATTGGCTCCATTATAACAACAAACTATGACCAATTCATTGAGAAAGTCTTTGAATTTAACCCTTTGGTTGGTAATGATATTTTACTAAGCAATCCGTATGGATCTATCTATAAGATTCATGGATGTGTAACAGACATTTCAAAAATAATCATAACGACTGATGATTATAAGAAATTTAATGAGCAGTATGAACTGATTCGGGCTCAAATGTTATCAATTTTTATTCATAATCCAATTATATTTTTAGGCTATGGGATAGGAGATGAGAATATCCAACAAGTATTAAAAACAATCTTTTCGTATATCCCATTAAATACTCCTGAAGCTGAAAAAATCCGTCAAAATTTTCTACTTGTTGAATACGATTGCGGTTCTACTAATCACGAAATAACAGACCATGACATTGTTGTAAAGAATAGCAATATTCGGATAAATAAATTAAAAACAGATGATTACTGTGAGCTATACAAACATTTAGCAAATATAAATCTACCAATATCTGCAATGGATGTACGTAAAGTCCAATCTATTGTGAAGGAAATATATGCTGGCGGTTCAATTAAGGTTATGATTACTGAGAATATAGATGAGTTAAAGAATAGTGACCGAATTTTGGCTATTGGTTCTGATAGGACCTTAAAATATCAGTATTTAACAATACCAGAGATGATTCAGAATTATTTCACTATAATAGAGGAGGCTAATTCTTCTTTAATTTCATTAGTAAACAAGCAATCTATCAGTGATGCTCAATATTTCCCCATCTATGGATTTTCTAAAATTTGTCAACAAATAGACAATGTAGATCATCTAAAATCAATTCAAACAAAAAATCTTGCGAATTTTATTCGCAACAAATGTAATGAAAGGAAACATTCTCACACATCAATCTTAGATATTAATAAAGATGATACAATAGCAGAGTCATATAAACATCGTGCGATAATGTATGGAGTAAGTATAGGACAAATATCATTAGATGAGGTTGAGAAATTCTTGAAGAACGTTCCATCCGAGATGCGTAAGGAAAGCGATTATAGAAGATTACTTTGTCTATTTGATAAAAAGAAATATCAATAATAGACTTACATTCTCAGCCGCTATCCATAAATCTTATCACAAAAGAGATAAGATATAAGAAATAAGTGTTCACAATAATCTAATAAATTTATTTTCAAACACTATGCCTTATATTTTTAAAGACAGATGCAACATCCAAAATATAATGGAATACCTAAGTACAAACGATTTAGGTCGAGCAATTGCTGTCTATAAGTTTTACGATATGAGCAACTCTTATAATGCAGCAGAATTTTCATTTGAAGAAGCTCAAAAACAAACAAACATCTACAAAAAATTCTATTTCCTAAAAGAAGCTATTATCGGATTTAATTCTTGCTATGATTATCCATTACAGATAATATATTTCGCATTTGACTTTTTTGAAAAAATAACCTCTGGCGAAGAGTATAAAAAAGTACTCAAAGATAAGTGCAAAAAAGATGAAAGGAAAGGAAATACTTTTCAAAAAACAGTCTTTTTTGAAGATATTGACCGATTAAAGCAAACTAACAATAATGCTAAAGAATTTTTTAAAGAGTTCGATAATTACATAAATTTTGCCTCCAACCCAGACTATGGTATTAGGCAATGGGCAAATAATATAAAACATCAAGGAGGATTCGTTGCGTCTGATATTTTAAAACATGATAAAGTAGCATATGTTGAATGCCTACAAGATGACTTGCTTACATTTACAACTGAATGGCTATATCCTCACACTCCAACTTTTGATGATATCATAACCAGGCTTGAGAAGCAAAAGAACAATCTTACTAATTTTATGGATTGGCTCGGTGACTCTATTTTTGGCAATACTCAAATTATTGATTTTAAATCCAAACCCAAACTATTTTCTGCGGGGAGATGCACTCAACATATAAAATCCTCAATAATAATTCCTCGAACTATATAGTAATAGCCTACACTCCCGCAGGCTATTGTCATATTTAGAAGCATTGTTCGATGGTTTTAATTTCGGCATCTGTTAAGTCGTATATACGATAAATAATTTCGTTTATCTGTTTCTCTATTTCTGTTATGTCAGATTGTGGGTTTTGCTTTCTATTCGCCAAAATTTTAGAAACCAACTTAACAATTAATTCTTGGACATCACATGAGACATCAGCAATAGGAATTGCCATTAATTGGTATTTTTTAATATGGAGTCCCTCTGGAAAAACTTTTTTATGCCAAAAACGGATAGCTTTTGAATTAAGCAATCCCAAAATATATTCAAAAGAATAATTTTTATCTACTTGATAGATCAAATTTATAGTATCATTACATAAAAGTTTGTCTTTATCAATAGTTGCACAAATTTCAGTTCCTATATCTTGGATAATGATTTTTGTGTCAGTAAGGAAATATTCCAACTTTCTTGCTCCTGAACCTGCTTTTTCCATAAACAAATCGGGCCTATACCATATCCATTCGTTACTGACTGGGTAACCATATCTTTGAATATTTCTTCCTCTTATCAGTTTATAGTTATCATTCTGAAAAGGTACAGAACTTATAAATTTTTTATCGTTGCTAGTCTTAATTCCTAGAGAAAATTTAGCAATCTCACCTAATGTTATAGTTTTAATCTTGGCCAAATCTATACCTTGTTCAAATGAAAAAGGATAATTCTCATATTTTCTAATACCATTGTATGTCAAAACATGATTCATTGTTGAAAATTGTAGTCCATCATAGTTACATAATACAATTGAGTTGTTTTCAACCTTTTCTTTGGCAAATAAAATAATGCAAGTTTTTACTTGAGCTGTTTCAAAAACTCTATTAGGCAAATCAGTTAATTTTATAATTTTTGTTTCATGAACCAAAAATTGTCTAAATATAGAGAAGCTGTCAGTTCCCATCCAACTATTTGAAAAAATAAATGAGCATATTCCTTTTTCTCTCAATAACCAATGAGCTCTTTCTGTGAATATGCTATATAAATCACTTTTATTTCTTATAGTTTTGTAATACCGTTGGTATATTTTTCGCAGAGTTTCGTCCTTTATGTTTGCAATATTAACATACGGTGGATTACCAATCACAATATCAAATCCTTCTTTATCCTCTCTGTTAAACACATCGCTAAACCAAGTATGCCAGAGGAAGAATTTGTTATTTTCAGATGGGTCGATGTTTTTAAGTTCGCGTAGAATTGCCGGGTTATATGCTTGTGCCTCTAATTGCTTATTGATGGTTTCTGCAATTTCCTTTCTCAGTTTAATTTTCTTGTCGTGGTCGGAGCAAGAATAATACGAAGACAGTAACTGTGAGACAAGTTTTTGCAGACGGTTCTTTTCGTCATCAAAAAGCAATATTTCGCCCTTGTCCTTCTTGTGTTGCTTTTCGTATGTCAGTTTGCTCAAATCCACACCCATAAAACTCTCAATAAGCGAGTTGCCTTGCATAATCTTATAGTCGAGGTTAGGCAATGGCGATGGTGTCTCTTCATCTACCACAATAGAGAGCCAAAATCGCAAACGGGCAATATCAACTGCACCTTTCTCAATGTCCACACCATAGATGTTGTTTTGGATAATACTCTTCTTGATTTCTGCACGGTCATAATGTTCACCACTCAACACCTCACGACAATGCAGCAGTTCATTAAGCAAACCCATTGGGAATGCTCCCGAACCAATAGCAGGGTCGCAAATCTTAACCTCTTCAAGTGCCGCGAGAAGTTTAGGCTTTTTGTTCTCTGGGATGTCGGCTACACCCTCTTCTGGAGAAAGTACGAACTGACGAATCTTGTCTTTTGCTACACTTGTATTGGTTTCAAGGTAGGCGATAAGCGATTCCTGGCACATATAGCGTACAATCTCTTTGGGAGTGTAGAATGCGCCTTTGTCCTTGTTATCTTCAAGTAAGTTCTCAAAGATTTTACCCAACATTTCAGGATCGACACCCACTTCGGCATCGTTGGGATCATTCTCGTCAATGGTAAAGTTGTATTCGCTAAAGAATTGGAACAGGCGTTTGAAGTATTCGGCAGGGAAACGACTTTCGGGTTCGTCTTCCTCATCACGCTCAAACAAACCACCATTAAGATAAGGTATATCGCGCCACTCATTAAGCAGAGATTTATCCCAACCAGATTCAGTAAACAAGGCTTCACGCTCGGCAGGTTTGGTGTTCAGGATACCAAAGAACAGCGGTTCAAGGACTGAATCAAGGTAATCGTTTTTGTATGCCGATTTCTCAAACATATTCTGCATATAGTTGAGGTCTCCGCACATCCAGCCCTTACGTTGCAAGAAGTGCAGGAATGTGATTCGCCCCATCATTTTCTTTACATAGTCACGAATCTTCTTTTCGTTATGGTCAAACGCTTGCATCAATGCAGCGTTAGGTGACTCTAGCACCTTTTCTTCCCATTTGCTACCCACCTTAACGAAACGCTTGCCTGTAATATATTGGATAAAGTCGGCATATTGCTCACGGTACTTATCGAAGAACTCATCAGAGAGTGCTTCAACGGAGAAGGCTGTTTTCAAGTTCTCAAACGATATGCCTTTCTTCCTTAAGAAGTTGAAGCGCTCAATGGGCGTTCTGTACAGCAAATCATCATTGCCGAAAACGTATGTATATCGCTTGGGCGATGTTGCTTCTCCCTTAATATCACAAATGAATGACAAACGCCAATGGTCGCCACTGTCAAATACTACCAATGCCGCATCAAACTCACCCCAAGTGGGATTAATGAATGACTTTACGAGATTACGAAGTCCGACACGCTTGTTAGCAACAGAGCCTTGACGGATTTTGTAATGAAACAAACCAATACGGTAACTGTCAGTAGTGTCTATATTTCCTAAATAGTAACCCTCATCCGAGGTGTTTTCAATGATTCTTTCGGGAGTGCTTTTTAATTCCGTTGCATTGAAAAAGTGTTGCAAGAAACTATACCACTGTGCCAAGTTGAATGATGACTGGAACAGATTCCTCAAACTATCAGGTGTATATGCGGTTGCCATAGTAATATTGGGTTATAGTGAGTGATTTATTTAAAACTTTAACTGCGTTGAACTTTCTTACGCTCGGCATAATGCAAGTGAACTTGCCTTCTGCACTCGCTATACGAAACTTTCAGAAATGATAATCTGTGGATTGGAAATATCTTGGGCATCGTGGCGTTGCTCCTTGTTCATTGTCTGGTATTCGCCAAGCAATTCCGAGATTTTGTTTTGCAGGCTATACTCGTCCTGCTTCATCTTTGCACGGTCGTTCTTATACTCACGAGACAAAGCTTTCAGGTAGCGAGGCAGCTGGGCATAGATTCCTTCATTGACATATCCCATCAATACATCGCATTGCGACTTCAGTTCGCTGTCTGTTGTTATCTGCTTGATGGTGCGCAAGAACTTATTGGCCTCGAGCGAGGTCTTGTCAAGGTCGGTACGGTTGATAGATGATGTATCGGCAGCCTCCACATACTCGGTGGTATATTGGGCCAACGCATTGTTTACGTGCTTGTAATGTTGCACCTCATTAGAGAAAGGTATCGGTTGTTCCTCTGGCTTTGCTTTGAGGTATTTTACTGCTTCAAGGAAGTCAATGATCTCTACACCTGTTGGAGTAGCCAAATAGAACTCAGTCTTAACATTAGAAGAGACGAAGATGACTGACTTTCCGCTATGCTTGCCCGTATCACGCATCACACGGCTCTTCATTGGCAGAGCCTTAATTTTGCGGTACAGTTCGCGGTCATTTTGATAAAGTTCGCGCACCTCACGCAATAGAGCAATTTTCTTGTCAATAATGTCCTTCACATTGTTATCAAACATTTGGAACTCCTTTACAACCTCCTCCTTAGAGTAGATTTGAGCATCTTCACCGAAAGCCGAATGGAAACCCTGCAATTTCACAAGGGCATTCTTGTATAACTGAATCTCCTTATCGCCCTGTTGCGAAGGATAGAACATATAGTTGTAGATATTGGGGGCGACCGAACCGATACGGTTTACACGACCTATGCGCTGCATCAATCGGGTGGCGTTCCAAGGCGAATCGTAATTGACAATTACATTGGAACGGTGTAAGTTCACGCCTTCTGCCAACACGTCTGAGGTAATGATGATGTTGTATCTCATAGCGTCGCTGTCAAAATTGGCATCAAAGTTTTCTTTGATAGTCTGCCCCAAACGGTTGCGGTTGGCTGCCGTTACCATCAATACATCTGTACGGCCTAACTCGTCCGTTATTCTGCCGTACAAGTAGTTCAAGGTGTCCACACTTTCGGAAAACAGCACCAACTTGCCAGACGGATTTATCTCTTTGTCAAAGAATGCATTAGTAAGATTATCCCTGAACTTGTCGAATTTAGGGTCTGAGTTTTCGTTTTTCCAATCGGCATTGAGCTGTTCCAAAATCTTACGGTCGTGATGCAGCATTTCAAGGAAGTCGGGACTGAAGGCATCAGCTGGAAATAGGATGTCCTCTACTGCATACCCCTTGGTAATGGCATACTCGATAATCTCATCAAGTTCCATATTCTTTGCCTGCAAGTCCTTTACCTTCAAGTCGGGTGCGATGATTACCTTGTCCTCCTCGAACATCTTAATCATGTCGGTTGTGATGCGAAGGAGTGTGCGCAGCGACTTCTTGAAAGCATAGAAACTGCTCTCCAATCGCTTAACCATATGGACACGATAGATTGCTGCCAAAGTCTGACCGATATGTGCCGCATTCTTGTATTTATTGCGATATTCAGGTTTCAAGAACTCTACTGCACGATAACGGGCATAAGTAAGTCCCTTACCCTCTGGGTTCTCTTCTGTTTTGCCATCGGTCAGTTGTTTCAAGGTCTCATAGAATCGACGACTTGTATCAGAGGCCATTATATATTCCAATTCGTTTGGTGGAAGAATATTGGGGAATATGATTCTCTGCGACTTGATGTCGGCTTTGTAGTCAGGGTCGTTAAGTATGTTGTTGCGTGTACGGCGAACTGTTACCTTGTCAATAACATTACTGCGTATCTGTTCATAGATTTTATCCACTTCGGCGGTAACATCACGCTGATCGCGTTCACGCATCAGTTTTTTATAATCATAGATAAACGGGGCGAAGAAACCTTTAAGATTGGGCACTCCGTCAATGGTACAGCTTTGGCTGTTCTGGAACAGCAACAACTGATTCTGCAAATCATCTGGGCGGTTGTTGAGTGGTGTAGCTGAGAGTAGCATCACCTTCTTTTGAGTGCTTTTCAATAACCCCATATTCATGCAGGGCGACTTGCATATTCTCTGCAGTTCATCGTATTTGCCAGAACTGTCGCTGCGGAATCCGTGTGCTTCATCCACAATAATCAGGTCGAACTCCTCTTTGTCCTTGTAGTTGTCTTTGCCTTCAAGAACTTTGGATAGACTGCCATTGGTGACAAACTGAGCCTTTTTGTAGATGCCGAACAGCTTGAATGTGTTTCTCCAGTTATCTTCCAATGCAGGAGGATAGACCACAAGAATATTGGTGTTCTTTCCATTTGCCTCTACAAAACGTTTGGCAATCATTGTGGCAATCATCGTCTTGCCCAAACCCACAACATCGGCAAGGAACAGACCGTTATGCCGCATCAGCATTTGATAGCCTTGAATTACGGCATCTTTCTGATACTTCAAATCCTTGACACCATCTGGCAACTGAATGGAGAAGTCATCTTCCACCTGGTCTCCAAAAGTATCGATAAGCACTTTGATGTACAGTTCGTATGGTGTAGGCTGATAGCCCAGATATGTTTTTTTCTTGTACTCTTCGATATCTTCTGTGGTCAATGGTACTGCCTCGTTCCACAATGTCCAAAATTCATCGGAGCAATACTTGACATCATCAAAGTCTTTCATTGCCACGTTGAGTTCGTACTGTGGCGGCTGCTTGATGCCCAAGCCCGAATCGGAGATATTGGACGAACCCATTATCACCCAACCATCACTATGCTCGCTGTGGTTTTGCGGTAGGCACAGGTAGAATTTGGCGTGCAAATTCTTTGTGGCATGGATTCGCATTTGCAAACGCCCTGTAACAAGGTCATCACACATTTGCAGAATACCTTCCTCCACTTCGGGTGCATACTGTGCGTTTACCACATCTTCCCTAAAACTGTTCTGATAGATTTCCTTTGCTTTTTCCTCATCGGCAAGCATAATCAATGCCTTGTTATGCTTGCGGAAAATATCATCGATGTTGATGCCTACCAAGATTTTAATCTCGGATATATCTCCCAATTCCTTACGCAACTTAAAATAGCCCGATGAACGGAAGAAACCTACAACTGCAAGAAAACGATCAAATGTGTCCATTCCGGACGCAATACCTTTCAACTTGTCGAAAAGCGTATTGCCGGGCAAATTATTGAAAAACTTGGTATGCATAGCCCATGTCCATATTTTTATGGTCAAGGGCTACAGCGACCATGGTGTATATATTATAATATGGTATCAGTCAAGACACAAAAAAGACGTGAAGCCCTGCACTGTCGCTCGCTTCACAATCTGAGGCTCCTGAGAATTGCCCATCCTGTCTGAAACGAGCAACGCTGAACCCCACGCCGATACATGTATATAACTACCACCTTATGCTTACCGCTGCCAAGGGTGTAGAGGGTACACCAATGGCTGTGCGGTAATGAAAGGGGCTGTATATAACATACCCACGGGGCATTCACCGCTGCTTTGTTTTTTGACAGGATATTTGAAATTTTCTCAGGATTTCAGATTGTCAAAACCAAAGCGTAGTAAACGCCTTTATCTATGTCTGTCCCCACCCGAAATTACCGGCAAGCCGGCCCGATTCGGCATGAGGGCAATGCAAATTTATAAAAGTTTTGGCATTCGGACAATGTTTTTAGCGGAAAGATATTCAATTATAACAAAAAGGGACTTGGGACGTCTGTTTTTTGTCTACACTTGTAGTATGTAATCGAAGAAACCGTAAACATTGGCAGTAGGACTAATGAAAAGGTGTAAATCTTTTCTGTTAATGAAGCAAGAAAACGTCTACAATGAAACCTGGGAAAAACAGGTGTTCTGACGGCTGATTTTTACATCACGATGTAAATGGATTTACTCTTCTATGTAAACGCATTTACCTCACTATGTAAATCCATTTACACTTAAGGGTAAATCTGTTTACATTTCAATACACCCGAATTGTAAACGCATCTTGTTGTGTGTTAACGTTTAATGCGGCTTTTCGCGTTAGCGTACAAATGATGAATTTTGGCAAATGGCATGTAATTAGGAGCCTACTTTCGAAGGGGGGGATGCACATATTCACGTCATCGGCAATTGCCCCACATATCTATTACGTTACAAGTTTGCGTGCCGGTTTGCTTACACTACAAAACCAATAAGCCGAAACCTCAGTACCAATTAGCTGGTACTGCAGTACCAGTCATTACACACCAAGTTTGGTACTGCAGTGCTTTGATTTGACTCAGACAAAGCACTGTCTTACCCATGGCAATACTTTCTCATAGGAAAGGCAATCTTTTGTAAAATCTTTTTATCTTATCTTTTACCGTTTTTCGGATGCTTTGAAAGGGAAAAATGGAAGGTTTTGCATAAAAAAGCCAATAACCCCCCAAAACAGGGTTTCTAACTGGAAAGAAAAATTTCTCCAACTGGAAACTTATTTTTTCCCAGTTGGGCGCTTTTTCCCACCCAACTGGGCTTTTCTCCTTTATGTGATTATGGCCTTCGGGGTTGTGCCATGCGATTTTGTAAAGATTCTTTACTTTGTTTTTTGGGGGAACCGCACAATCCTATTTCGTGGGTATTTCAATGTTGTTTCACGGTTTGATAAATATCAAATAAAACGGACAGGATTCATTCCACCAAGACCGTATTCCCATTAACGCTGAACTTTATTTCCTTTCCGGCAAATTCCATGGCATAGGTGCGGGAGGGGTCATTCTGATAATGTGGGCGCGGGTCTGCTGCCAGTACGCCTTCAAGTGCTTTTGTACGTTCTTCGCCCAATTGGCTTTTTAATTCTTCTGGTATGATGACCTGCAGGGGAGCGATTGCCTGGTTCTGTTCCTGTGCAAAACCGCCGGTAGCATTGGGGTGGCAGTCGGTAAAGGGCAGATAGGGTTTGATGTCATAGATGGGCGTGCCGTCCATCAGGTCGGCTCCCCGCACTTCCAGAACGGGGCCTTGTGGCGTGTCTGTATGTATGGCAGTCAGTTGTACGGAAGAAAGTCCGATATGGTTGGGGCGGAAGGGGCTGCGTGTGGCCCATACGCCCATGCGCTTGTTGCCGCCAAGGCGTGGAGGGCGTACTGTGGGGCTCCAGCCTTCCTGATGTGCCTGGCTGAAATCCCACAGGAGCCAGATGTGCGAGAAACCTTCCAGTCCGCGCAGGGCTTCAGCATTGCGATACTCGGGCTCAAAGACAATCTGTGCCTTCAGCTCGTTTACCAGTCCGCTTTGTCGGGGCACTCCGAATTTGGTCTTGAAGTCGGTATGTATGCGGGCGATAATCTTTAATTCCATCTTTCTCTCTTTTTATAGGTGTGCAGGAATCTTGCATAATACATCAGTCCGGCGGAAGTGAGTCCGAAGGGGAACGCCATCCATATGCCCGTCATTCCCCAATTGCATACAAAGCCGAAGATATAGCCCAAAGGCAGTGAGATGACAAAATAGGCAATGAAGGCAATCCATACCATGGGCCGCACGTCTCCGATGCCCCGGAGTGCGTTGGCGTAGATGCATTGCAGCCCGTCGCCAAACTGATAGACCAGGAGCGGCCAGATGAGTATGCTTACAAGTTGCGCCACATCCGCCGAGTCTGTAAACCAGAATCCGAGTTGGTGGCGGAGAAGGAATATGGGCACGCACACGATGAGGCCTATGCCCCAGGTAAGGTGCAATCCGGCCTGGGCGACCCGGCGTGTTTCGCTGTGCTGTCCCGCTCCGCGATAGTAGCTTACCAGTACTGCCACTGCCGCAGCCATGCCATAGTACAGCATGAAGCAGAGTTGTCCGGTGGTAATCATGATCTGGTTGGCTGCCAGCGCAACGGTGCCTAACCATCCCACATAGATGGCGCTCAGACCAAACGATGCGCTCTCCATGCCCATTTGTAGCGCAATGGGCCATCCCATGCGTTTCATCTCCATAAGATCGGCTTTCTTGATTTTTTCGGTGCCAAAGTTTTTGCGGTGGATGTCATATCTGGGCGTAAAGTGGAATATCAGGCTCATGGCCGCCCATTGCATGATACGGCTTGCCAGTGTGGCTATGCCGGCTCCGAAAAGTCCCCATTCGGGGAAACCGCAGTGGCCGAAGATGAGAAGCCAGTTGAGCAGTATGTTCAGCGCATTTGCCGAGAGCATAATCCACATGGGCATGCGGGTGTCCTGTATGCCGTCGCTGAATTGCTTGAATGCGTTGAATGCCATTTGGGGGAGGATGCTCAGTGTGAGCACGGCATAGTAAGGACGCACCAGAGGCATCAGGTCCGAAGGCAGGCCGATGTGGTGGAGATTGAAATAGAGTAGCGTGAGCAGGCCGATCAGCCCCAGGCTCAGCAGATTGTTTGCCAACAGGCTGTTTTTCAGTTTCTGCGCAATCAGGCCCTTATTTCCCTCGCCATAGAGTTTGCCTACTATGGGGGTGAGGCCGTAGGAGAATCCCATGGCCGTGATGATGACAAGACCAATAATGTTGTTCGCGAATCCGGCTGCTGCCAATTCGTCCGTGCCGTACCAACCCACCATCAGCGTGTCGGCAAATCCCATTACGATGGTTCCCAGCTGACCCACCATGATGGGTACGCCGGTGCGCAGCAGTGCAGGGTAATGTCTGGTATATTGGTTGAGAGTATTCATATTGAATATAGGGTAATAAAAAAGCGTACGCAAAGGTACGCCTTTTTCTCAGAATCTCTTTCATTTTAGTGTCCAAATTCCAGCTTTTCACCGTCGGACTTCACTTTGATGGGCTTTGAACGGTCTATGGCTCCACTCAATAATGCCATGCTCAGATGATCCAGCAGCAGACGCTGTATGGCTCGCTTTACCGGTCTTGCCCCAAAGTCGGGGTCGTATCCTTCACGCGCCAGCAGTTCCAATGCGCTGTCTTCCATCTGCAGCTGGATGTCCGACTCTGCCAACCGTTTCTTGATGATGTTGATCTGCAGCTTCACCACTTCTTTAATCTGCTCTTCGCTGAGCGGTTCGAAGGTGATGATTTCATCCACTCGGTTCAGAAATTCCGGCCTTACGCTTTGATACAGCCTTTCGCGGGAATAGTTGCTTGTCATGATGATAAGCGTATTCTTGAAGTTTACCGTGCGGCCTTTGCTGTCTGTGAGCCTTCCGTCGTCCAGTACCTGAAGCAGAGTGTTGAACACATCGGGGTGGGCCTTCTCTATCTCGTCAAACAAAACCACTTGGTAGGGCTTTCTGCGCACGGCTTCGGTCAGTTGTCCTCCTTCGTCATAGCCGACGTATCCCGGAGGCGCTCCGATGAGGCGGCTCACGCTGAATTTCTCCTGATACTCGCTCATGTCGATGCGCGTCATCATGGTTTCGTCATCAAAGAGATAATCTGCCAACGCCTTGGCCAGTTCGGTCTTTCCCACGCCCGTGGTTCCCAGGAAGATGAAACTTCCGATGGGGCGTTTGGGGTCCTGCAGTCCGGCACGGCTCCTGCGCACGGCATTGCTTACGGCGGCAATGGCCTCGTCCTGGCCTATCACACGCTGGTGGAGCTCTTCCTCAAGATGCAGCAGTTTTTCGCGTTCGCTCTGCAGCATCTTGCTCACCGGTATGCCGGTCCAGCGGCTTACCACATCAGCAATGTCGTCTGAGGTAACTTCCTCCTTGACCATGGCCTCCGTGCCTTGCGCCTGGCGTAGTTTCTCCTGTACTTCCTTGATGTCCTGCTCCAGCTGTTGCAGTTGTCCGTAGCGTATTTCCGCCACACGTCCGTAGTTGCCTTCCCGCTCGGCTCTTTCGGCCTCGAATTTCAGGTTCTCAATTTGTTGCTTGTCCTGTTGTATGCGGTTAAGCAGCTCCTTTTCTCCCTGCCATTTTGCCTTGAAGTCCTTTTCCTGCTCCTGCAGGTCGGCAATGTCACGGTTCAGCTGTTCCAGCTTTTCCGTATTGTCTTCGCGCTTGATGGCCTCGCGCTCAATTTCCAGTTGTTTCAGGCGGCGGCTTATTTCGTCCAGTTCTTCAGGCACGGAATCGCGCTCCATACGCAGTTTGGCGGCCGCCTCGTCCATCAGGTCAATGGCCTTGTCCGGCAGGAAACGTTCGGTGATGTAGCGGTTGCTCAACTCTACGGCCGCGATGATGGCATCGTCCTGGATACGTACCCGATGGTGGTTCTCATAACGCTCCTTCAGACCGCGCAGGATACTGATGCTGCTCAGTACGTCTGGCTCGTCCACCATAACTGTCTGGAAACGGCGCTCCAGGGCCTTGTCCTTCTCAAAGTACTTTTGGTATTCGTCCAGTGTAGTGGCACCGATGCTTCTCAGTTCTCCACGGGCCAGCGCCGGTTTAAGGATATTGGCGGCATCCATGGCGCCTTCGCTCTTTCCGGCACCGACAAGAGTGTGGATCTCGTCAATGAAAAGGATTATCCGTCCCTCGCTCTTGGTAACTTCGTTCACCACGCTTTTCAGCCTTTCCTCAAACTCGCCCTTGTACTTGGCGCCGGCTATGAGGGCGCCCATATCCAGACTGAAGAGTTGCTTGTCACGCAGATTGTCAGGAACGTCGCCGCGCAGAATGCGGTGTGCCAGCCCTTCTACAATGGCGGTCTTTCCGGTTCCCGGTTCGCCAATGAGGATGGGGTTGTTCTTGGTGCGGCGGCTCAGTATCTGCAGTACGCGTCTGATTTCTTCGTCTCTGCCGATTACGGGATCCAGCTTGCCCATCCGTGCCTCGTCCACCAGATTGCGGGCATACTTGTTCAGGCTCTGATAAGTATCCTCGCTGCTTTGTGATGTTACCTTCTGACCGCCTCTCAATTCCTTGATGGCCGCCTGCAGCTCTTTTTCGGTAACTCCTGCGTCTTTGAGAATCTTGCTTGCGGTGCTGTTCACCTTGAGCAGGGCAAGAAGAATGTGTTCTAATGTGATGAATTCATCGCCGGCCTTGTGAGCAAAGTCTTCGGCCTTGAGCAATACTTCGTGTGTCGTGCGGCTCAAATAGGGTTCTCCCCCCTGTACGCGGGGCAGGCTCCCTATCTGTGCCTCCAAGGTGTGGGCCACAGCTTTGGGGTTCACTCCTAATTTTTGGAATATGAATTGAGTCACCTGTTCGCCCACCTTCAGAATGCTGTTTAGCAGGTGCTCAGGCTCAATGGCTTGTTGGCCTTGGCGTTGTGCGCACAATGCAGCCTCCTGGACTGCTTCCTGCGCTTTAATGGTAAATTTCTGTAGATTCATAATTCGCTTTGTTTAAAAAATGGTTTTGCCTAATAAGGGACAAATAAGATGCAAATTATTGTGAATCAGACAGATTTACCATTATGCGGACATTGTGTCAGATTTTCTCCAACACTTTCTGCAATTCTTCTGCCGTGATGGCCGAACCTACGATTTTCCCTTTCGGATTTACCACATAGAAGGTGGGGATCCAATGCAGGTCGTATGCCTTGGCTATATCGTTCTGCTTCCAGGGCTGGCCGTTGCAGATCTGCAGCCAGGGGAATTTCTCTTTCCGCAGCATTTGCTTCCAAACGTCTGTCTTGTGGTCAAAACTTACGCTTACCCACACTCTTTTCTTGTTGTCGGGATATTTGGAATAAAGTTTCTTCAAGGCAGCAAACTCCCGGCGGCAGTCGCCGCACCAGCTGGCCCAGAAGTCCAGGATGACATACTTCCCCTTGAATTGTTTCATGCTATGAACTTTGCCCAATGTGTCTGGTGCCGAAAACAAAGGGGCTGCCGTACCTTCTTTCAGGGAGGGTGCTGTTTGTGCCATCGCAGCGGTGGAAAGCACCAACGCTACGGCAAGAATAATCTTTTTAATCATGTGTGTCCTTTCTTTTATCATTAGTTTAATCCTTATTTATTCTCATGGAAAGGGATATGCGTTTGCGCTGCAGATCCACGTCCAAAACCTGTACTGTCACTTGCTGTTGCAGGCTGACAACGGTTGTGGGATCCTTTACATAACGGTCGGCCAGTTGCGAAACGTGTACAAGCCCCTGGGTGTGCACGCCTATGTCCACGAAGGCGCCAAAATTGGTAACGTTGGTGACAATGCCGGGGAGAACTTGTCCCGGGTGCAGGTCTGTGATGTCATGAACGGTGGGGTCGAAGGCAAATTGTTTGAGCGGTTCTCTGGGGTCGCGGCCGGGTTTGTCGAGTTCAGCCATGATATCCTGTAGAGTAGGAAGGCCCACTGTGGGTGTCACATACCTGTTAATGTCTATCTTCTGCCTCTGTGCCTTGTCTTCCATCAATTGCCTTACGCTGCATCCTTGGTCCGCAGCCATCCGTTCCACCAGTGCATAGCGTTCGGGGTGGACGGCGCTGTTGTCCAATGGCTGTGCGCCGCCTTGTATGCGTAGGAAACCGGCGCTTTGCTCAAAAGCCTTCTCGCCCATTCGGGGAACCTTCATCAGTTCGCGTCGTGAGCGGAACGGTCCGTTTTCTGTACGGTATTTGACAATGTTCTGTGCCAGCGTTGGTCCCAGTCCGCTTATGTAGGTAAGCAGATGCCGGCTGGCGGTATTGACGTTTACGCCCACTCGGTTCACGCAGTTTATAACCGTCTGGTCCAGACTTTTGCGCAAGGCGGACTGGTTTACATCTTTCTGATATTGTCCTACGCCTATACTGCTGGGATCAATCTTTACCAGTTCGGCCAAGGGGTCCATAAGCCTGCGGCCTATGCTGACTGCACCGCGTACCGTAACGTCCTCGTTAGGAAATTCTTCTCGGGCCGTTTCGCTTGCGCTGTAAATGCTGGCACCGTCTTCGCTGACCATATAAATCTCCACATTGTCAGGCAAGTCCAGATGGCGTACAAAGTCTTCCGTTTCGCGCCCGGCTGTGCCGTTGCCAATGCTGATGGCTTCAATGCCAAACCGTTCCACCAATTGCATCAGGGTCATCATGGAACGTACGCGTTCGGCCTTGGGCGGGTGGGGGAATATGACATCGTGATGCAACAGGCTGCCCTCGGCATCCAGACAGACCACCTTGCATCCGGTTCGGAAACCGGGATCAATGGCCATTACTCTTTTTTGTCCCAGCGGACTTGCCATGAGCAGTTGCTCCAGATTGCGTACAAAGATGGCAATGGCCTCCTCGTCTGCCTTCTCACGGGCAATAGTGCCGGTTTCGTTGCTGATGCTGGGTTCCAGCAACCGCTTGTATCCGTCCTCTACCGCTTCTTTTACCAGTCGGGATGCCTCGCCGTTGCCGTGTACGAAGAATCGTGATATACGTTCAATGGCGGCTGCATCATCCACACCGATTCCGATGCGAAGGACACCTTCGGCCTCGCCCCGACGCATGGCCAGCATGCGGTGGCTGCTACAGCGCGAAAGAGGTTCGCTCCAGTCAAAATAGTCACGGAAATTCTGCCCCTCTATATCTTTCCCTTTTACAAGTTTGCTGCTGATGATGGCATGCTTGCCAAAGGTGAACCGGAGCGATTGCCGTGCGCGTTCGTTCTCGCTCACGCGTTCGGCTATGATATCCTGTGCGCCCTGAATGGCCTTTTGGTATGTGTCAATCCCTTTCTCCTTATTAATATAATGTTGGGCCGCCTGCGCCACATTTGCCGTCTTTTGGGCTTGCAGAATATTAGCCAGAGGCTCCAGCCCGGCTTCTCTGGCCACTTGTGCCCGTGTGCGCCTTTTCTGCTTGAACGGCAGATAAATGTCTTCCAGCGTGATGGCGTCCGTGCATTCTTCTATACGTTTGCGCAGTTCGTCTGTAAGTTTTCCCTGTCCTTCAATGGTCTGCAGAATATAAGCCCGTCTTTTGTCCAGTTCCTGCAACTGTTCCATGAGCCGGTTTACCTCTGCCACTTCCACATCGGTCATACCTCCGGTAGCCTCCTTGCGGTAGCGGCTGATGAAGGGGATGGTGGCTCCCTCCATCAGAAGAGCCAGTGTGTTTTGCACATAGACCAGTTTCAGACCGGTTTGTCGGGCGATGATTTCTTCGTGCGTCATGTCAGAGAATTCATGCGTTCCAGACTCATGGAGATTATTTGTGCCACACGGCTCACCAGAGGAATGTTTATGCGGCATTCGCCCGGATCGTCAATGATGCGCCTGAACTGCTCAAATTCATAGTTCAGCCTGTGCCGGCCGGCTTCAGCTTCGTATATGACGGGTTCTTGCCCGCGCAGACAAAGTTTCATGCGAGCCATCACGCTTACGCTGCCTTCAATCTCTATGTAGCCCTTTTCTCCCTGTATGCAACCGAAATTGTGTCCGTCACAATCCTTTGCGGCGCTGAGTGTGGCTACAAAACCAGGATAGTGCAGTGCCAGCGTTCCGCTTACGTCCACTCCGTTGTAGCCCCGGTTGGCCAGATAGTGCATGGTGCGAGGCTGTCCGAACAGGCCGATGACAAAGCACAGGTTGTAGATGTTCAGGTCCATCAGCGCGCCGCCGGCCTGTTCGGGGTCGAAAACGGGCGCTATGTCGCCTTTCAGATAGCGGTCGTAACGGCTGCTGTATTGGGCATAGTTGGCCTGAACCATGTGAACAGGACCCAATTGCGGCAGTATCTCATAGATTTTCTCGTACAAAGGCATATATAGCAGACTGAATGCCGGCAGACAGAGCACACCCCATTGTATGGCCGCATCGTAGAGCATCTCAGTCTCTACACGCGAGGTGGTAATGGGCTTCTCTACAATGGTATGGTGCTTGGTTTCCAATGATCTAAGGGCATACTGGTAATGCACATGGTTGGCATTGGCAATGTATACCATATCGGCAGGGCATTCTTGGAGCATCTGCTCATAGTCTGTATATACCACGGCATCGGGGTGTCCCGTGCGCTTGCACAGTTCGCGGGCTTTTTCTTCACTCTGGGGACGGGCGAAAACTCCCGTCACTTCAATCTTGCCGGCAAAATCCTTGTGAAGCATCTGCATCACTTCGTCGGCAATCTTTCCTGTTCCAACTATACTTATTTTCATGTCGTTCCTTTTTATGTTGTAAAACCTTTTCTTGCCAAAGGTACAACAAAAAATTCTATCGGCAAGCAAAAGCGGCTATTATATATCCATTATATATAATGTATAGGGGAGATAATTGTTTTTTGACATCTTGCGTTTGGTCTTATTTCGTGTTTTTTATTTATCTTTGCATGGATATGACTGTTGAAACACACCCTTTGCAACCCTTTTTGCCCGAGAACGGACACATCCTCTTCCTGGGCAGCTTTCCGCCTCCGCGCGAACGGTGGAGCATGGATTTCTTTTACCCCAACTGGATAAACGATTTTTGGCGCATTATGGGACTGATTTTCCATGATGATGCGCAGCATTTTGTGGTGTCGGGAGAGAAACGCTTTGATGAGGCCCGCATTAAGGAGTTTGCATCGGCGCAGGGACTGGCATTCTTTGATACCGCCTATCGGGTATGCCGTTTGCAGGACAATGCCAGCGATGCCCATTTGCAGATACTGGAGCCTTCTTCCGTAGCCCGGTTGTTGTCCCCGATGCCCCAATGCCACACCATTGTAACCACTGGCGGAAAGGCAAGCGAGGAACTGCTCATGCAGTTGCAGCAACATTCAGAATCCCTCGTCTCCTTACCGGCAATAGGCGATTGTGTACGTCTGCAAGTCTTCGGTCGCGAACTGTGCTGGTGGCGTATGCCCAGCACTTCCCGTGCCTATCCGCTTTCCCTTGCCAAGAAAGCCGATTACTATCGCCGGCTTTTTCCGTAAGTTTCAGAGAAAAGTATTCATAGCGTTTGGTTTGTGGAAATAAATTGTTACCTTTGCGAAAGAAAATGATAGATATGCAGGATATAAATACAAAACCCTATCTCCAGAACGAAGAGAACCCTCAGATGGCAAACGAACCGGCTGTAGCATACGAGCAAACAGCACAGATGAATTATCAAGGGAAAGTTTCGTGTGATGATGAAACTGGTGATACCTTTATCAATGCTGACTTCAGAGAATTGGGTGACGGTTTCCGGCCTTTCACTTGGGATGAAGCACGGCAATGGATAACCCAAGCCGAGGAGAACATCGAGAAAGGAAAAGTTGTTTCAAGTGAACGTTTACATTCTGAATTGGAACGTAAATATCCCTGGCTATGCGAGTAGTGTGGGGAGAGGTTGCTGTAAAAGAACTAGATAAGGTTCTTGCGTATGGGTACGTTACCTTTGGGGCAAAAACGACAAGATGTTTTTATCAAAGCGTGAAGGATTTTGAACGACTATTAATCTCATTTCCTTACATGGGCAAGATAGAGCCAGAGTTAAATGGAAACTTGTACGAGTATCGTTCCTTTGTTGTTCATGAGCATTTTAAGATGATATACAGACTTGATGCGATTCAAGATGTCATTTACATCATTCGTTTTTGGGATGTCAGACAAGAACCTCAAAGTCTGCTTCAAGATGTAAAACAAGAATAACCTCCAAAACTTCAATACAGTTTCGGAGGTTGTTCTTTTCTGTAATGTAGTTTATTTTGTTAAATAATCATAAATACGGCTCAATATATTTGGCATTAAGAAAACTATTATTACCTTTGCATTATACAAGTTGTTTAATACATAAAGAATACTATTGATTATGGGTGATAATTCTGTGATAATTGAACTGCTAAATGCTTGGGAGGAAACTTACAAGAAAGGGCAACTTACCTTTTGGGTTTTTCTGTCATTGAAGGAAGGCAAAAAATGTGTGGAGGAGATTAAAGAGTTTGTGGAAAAGATGTCGGAAGGTACAATGTCCTGTGAGGAACAAAGCCTGTATAGAAACCTGCGTAAGTTTCAGCATTTGGAAATAGTTGCTTTTGAAAGCAGAAGAGTGAGCAAAGGTCCGGACAGGAAATATTATTATCTTACAGATACGGGGCGTGAACTTTTTAGACGCTTTGTGGAACGGAATATTTTGATCTTTACAAAAGAATCTATTAATAATCTTTTAATTTAACTGAGTTATGAAAGTATTGACATTCAGATTGGGACAATTCGCCATTAGTGCGTTGTTATTGACAGTGCTGTTTCGTTATGCCCTAAATTTGTGTATCGGAATGGGTAGTTGGACAGGTTCTGTGCTTTGTTCGGTCGTTTATTTCTGTCTTATGTTCTTTGCCGGCTGGCACTTCGGAGAAATGGAAACGGAAGACAATTGTATTCATGACATAGGATTCAGATACCATCTTGTCACATTCCTTTTATGTGTGGGTGTAGGTTATGCGGCTCATTATATGGGGTGGGAGACAGAAACCCTTAAGAGTATGACAATCGGTGCTATGTGCTGGGGTATTGGCTTGTTTGTCCATCTTGTATTCTTCCTTTTGGAATATAATAAGACAATAAAAGGATACGCCAAGAGTGAAATCTTTGACTGACCGATATTGACTGGCGGCAGTCATGAAGTTAACAGGCAATAAAGATTAAAGACAGCAATTGGCTTTGGCCGTAAAAATGGTGGCAAAACCAATGGCTGTCTTTAATCGCATTTGTAGAATCTTCTATATAACAAAACACGCTGTCCGGGTGATACATTAATATAGGCTCATGCAGAAATCCTGAAACAAGTTATTCACCTTCAATCATCGATTTTTTTAGAACGAGGTATGGTTAGGGTGAACGGTTAAATTCGGAATGATAATTGGTACTCAACGGTCAGTAACTAATGTTTGGCGGGATTTGCGTGAGGAAAACCAATGAAATAAAGCTGATAATAGTTCCTGTTTAATGCGTTTCATGGGCTATGAAACAAAGCATTGTTAATACATTGTTGAAACATAGTGCTTAAATTGTTGTAGGACAGTGCTATAAAAGTATTTTCTCTGTGGTAAAAGTTTTGTTCCAAAGTTTGGAATATGTATTTCAAAGTATGAAACACATGTTTCAAATAATGAAATATGTGTTCCAAACAATGAAACAAGTTTTTTATCGTTGACAAAAAACTTGTTCAGTTAATAGAAAATACAAATTCAGTTGTATCGGAAAACACTTTTACTTGTATCTGACGTAAGACTCATAAGCGGGAATTTTGCATTCGATAATAAGGTCTGCATAAGTTGTGCCTTCTATACAAAGAATGGCAGGCGGAATTATGGGTGACTTTTGCGGCTACACCATAAACTTGAGCAGGAAGAACACGGCCAGGATGTACATTCCAATGCTCATCTTACGATAGTTTCCGCTACAGAGATTTATGAAGATATAGCTCAAGTGACCCAATACTATGCCGTCGGAGATACTGTAGGAGAGTGGCATGAACAGAATGCAGATGAATGCCGGTATGGCTTCGGAATAATCCGTGAAGTTAACGTTCTGTACAGATCCCATCATCATGAGGCCGACCAGGACGAGCACAGGTGTTGTGGCTGCTGCGGGGATGGCAAGGAAGAGCGGAGCAAAGAACAGGGCCAGCAGGAAACATACGCCTGTTACTGTTGCTGTCAGTCCGGTTCTTCCGCCTTCGTTCACTCCGGCTGCGCTTTCTACATACACAGCCACGGTACTTGTGCCCATAACGGCTCCTGCGGTTGTGGATACGGAGTCAACCACAAACACTTCTTTTAGTTTGGGAATCTTTCCGTCTGCCTTTACCATTCCTGCACGGTTGGTTACGCCTATTACTGTTCCGATGCAGTCGAAAAGGTCTACAAACAAAAGGGTGAACACTATGATGACCATATCCTTTGTAAGTACCTGGTCCCATTCAAATTTCAGAAATATCGGTTCTACTGAAGGGGGAATGCTGAATATGCCTTCAAAGTTAGTCACTCCCAGTGGAATACCGATAAGCGTAGTTAAAAGAATGCCGAAAAGCAAGGCTCCTTTTATGTTCTTAACCAACAGGACGGAAGTAAGCACAATGCCGATGGCTCCTAACAGGGCAGAGCCGGAGGCCAGGTTGCCCAGGCTTACCAGCGTGGCTTCGTTGTTTACGATGATGCCCGCACTTTTAAGTCCGATAAAGGCTATGTAAAGACCGATACCTGCGCTGATGGCATTTTTCAATGTTTCTGGAATAACGTCCACTATCTTTTCGCGCAGGTTGGTTACCGTAAGCAGGATGAAGACCAGGCCTTCAAGAAAGACGGCCGTCAGCGCAAATTGCCATGAATATCCCATAATCATGCAGACGGTATAGGCAAAGAATGCGTTCAGCCCCATGCCCGGTGCCAAGGCCAACGGCAATTTGGCGTAAAGCCCCATGAAAATGGTTGGCAATGCTGACATGATGACGGTGGTGGTAAACAGGGCCCCTTTGTCCATGCCGGTTTCGCTTAAGATGCTGGGGTTTACGGCCAAGATGTAGGCCATGGTAAGGAAGGTGGTGATTCCTGCCATAATTTCAGTTCTTACTGAATGTTTCTGCGGATTGAATCCAAAAAGTTTTTCAAGCATTTTTATGGGATTTTACGAATTATGTACCACAAAGGTTGGAAAAATTTAAACTGGTTGGGATAAAGTGTGTATGTTTTTCTGGTTGTACAAACCCGGTTGTCCGGGCTTTTTCTGTTATGTGTAATGCAGAACGTGAAATTTCCTCCCGAGGAAAAGAAAACTGCCTCGGGAGGAAGAAATAGGATAGGGGAGGCAGACCTCCGTTTATGCCTTGTTGGCTACAGCTGCCTGCTCTATGGCCAGACCGCGCTTGTAGTTCTCAATCCAGACGTTGAAACCAGCCACGTCCTCGGCTGTCGGAGCTATTTCGGTGCCAGTGTTGCCGGCAAACACAACGTCCTCCAGATAGTCTGCAAAGTTCTTCTTCTCCGGATTGTTTACCAGATACCCTGCCAATAGGGCGATACCCCAGGCGCCGCCTTCGCCGGCAGTCTCCATAACGGAAATGGGGGAGTTGATGGCTGCAGCCAGAATGCGCTGGCCTACGCCTTTGGTCTTGAACAGTCCGCCGTGGCCGGTAATGCGGCTTACCTGCACTTTCTCCTTGTTGAAGAGGATGTCGTTGCCAACCTTGAGCACACCGATAGAGGCATACAGATGGGAACGCATGAAGTTGGCCAGCGTGAACTTGTCATTGGCAGAACGTACAAAGAGCGGGCGTCCTTCAGTCAGACCGGTGATGGGCTCTCCGGATATATAGTTGTAGGATATAAGTCCGCCACAGTCGGCATCGCCGGTAAGCGCGTTGTTGTATAGCCGGCCGTAGATTTCGTTCATGTCTACCGGGAATCCCATAAGCTCCTGATACTCCTTGAACAGGCCTATCCAGGCATTGAGGTCGCTGGTGCAATTGTTGCAGTGTACCATAGCCACCAGTGAACCGTCGGGGGTGGTTACCATGTCCAGTTCCTCATAAGGCTGAGACAGGACCTTCTCCACCACAATCATGGAGAATGAGGATGTGCCGGCCGATACGTTTCCGGTACCCACTTTCACTGCATTGGTTGCCGCCATTCCGGTTCCGGCATCGCCTTCGGGAGGGCAGAACGGTATGCCTGGCTTCAGGACACCGCTGGGGTCGAGAGCCTTGGCTCCCTTTTCTGTAAGCATTCCGGCGCTTTCGCCAGCCACAAGCGATTGGGGAAGTATGTCGATAAGCTTCCATGGGAAACTGTACGGAGCTACCAAAGCGTCGAACTTCTGCACCATCTCGGCATCGTAGGTCTTGGTCTGCGGGTCTACGGGTATCATGCCCGAAGCATCGCCCACTCCCAATACAAAGTTGCCGGTAAGCTGCCAATGGATATAGCCAGCCAGTGTGGTCAGGTACTTGATGTCCTTGACATGCTCTTCGCCGTTCAGAATGGCCTGGTAGATGTGGGATATGCTCCAGCGAAGGGGGATGTTGTAGTTGAACAGCTGGGAGAGCTCAGCCGCAGCCTTTCCGGTGTTGGTGTTACGCCAGGTGCGGAAGGGGACAAGAATCTCCTCCAGCCCGTTAAAGGCCATGTAGCCGTGCATCATGGCGCTTATGCCTATTGCGGCCAGCGTTTCAATCTGGGTGTCGTATTGCTTTTTCACATCGGCGCAGAGGTTTGCATAGCAATCCTGCAGACCGTTCCAAATGGCATCAATGGAATAGGTCCACAATCCGTCCACAAACTGGTTCTCCCACTCGTGTGCCCCTTGGGCTATGGGTTTGTTGTCCTGGTCGATGAGAACAGCCTTAATGCGGGTGGAACCAAATTCTATACCGAGAATGGCCTTGCCGGCTTCTATTATTTGCTTGGGCGTCATACTTCTTTACATCAAAGCTTTGTTCAACATATAGTAAACCTCGTTGTTGCGCAACTGCTGCTTGAAATCGCTGATGGTGGTGTTCTTGTTGATTTTCACATACTCTATGCCTGCGATTTCTGCAAAGTCTTCCCAGTATTCTTCGTTTATGTCGTAAGAGAATGCGCTGTGGTGTGTGCCGCCGGCGAGAATCCAGGCGCCTGCGCCAATCTCGAATGTGGGCTGGGGAATCCAGAGCGCTGATGCAACGGGAAGGTTGGGCATGGGCTTGGGCTCGATACACTCAACTTCCTGAGAGATGAGACGGAAGCGGTTGCCGAGGTCTACGACTGTAGCCTTGATGCCGCGGCCAACCTTTGAGGTAAATACGAGACGGGCTGTCTGCTGTTTGCGGATGCCGATGCCCAGGAAATGAACTTCCAGCTTAGGCTTCTCTTC
>JAGBGU010000006.1 GCA_017935785.1 Bacteroidaceae bacterium | reverse complement strand
AATGATATATAACCAGCCAGTTATGGCTGTACGTATATATACATCCCATAGGGCGTCCCTTGTTGCTTTGTTCTTGACTAATCGTTTGAATTTGCGAGATTCTTATGACGTCAAAACCAAAGCGTACAGTTACGCCTTTTTATGTAAATGTCTGCCCACCGCCTCTGCCCGCAGGCCTTCGGCAAGGGTGAGCGATTGCAAAAGTAAGGATTATTTCTGACTACACAAAGGAAAAAGAAGAATTTTTCAATCCCAGCCCCACATTAAGGTGTAAATGCCTTCGTTCCAATCTAAAGAGGGCTGGTATTCGATGGCCAATAAAACAAGGAACGACGTCTAAGATAAGGAGAAGACCGGGGAAAAGAAAACGGCAGCCCGAAGTAGTAGTACTGCAAGTGGCAACGCAGATATACTGCACAGGCTGATGAAGATATACTGCAATGGCAGATGCAGTACTACTGCTCTGAAAAAGGCAATAGGCTGCAATGGCCAACGCATGCCGTTGCGATGGCTAATGCATGCTGTTGCGTTGGCCATCGCAATATAGACAAATAAAAATCAGCCTTACACTCCCACTTATGACAAAGGCATTCATCAATGTAAAGCAGACTTCAATATAACAACAGAAAAGGATGCAGGATAAAGAAAAGTCTGGTTCCTCTTTCTTTAATTATTGGGGAACCAGACTCTTTAACGGAATAAAGGTATGTTCTAAAATTTATGGATCTAAGTTTTTTGCGATTCTGATGTTCTACGTTTCGGCCGCTTTTCGTCCCTTTCGGTGTCATTTTGTCTAGTATCATCAGTCACATAGCCCGCTATGCTCTTTCTTCAACTTACAAAAGCACACACGAAAGAAGAACGAAAATCAACGCGACATAATTTTTAGAACATACCTAAAATCTTTTTCTTTTATTTCTTAGCCGGAGCTTTCTTTGCCGGAGCCTTTTTGGCTGGTGCGGCCTTGGCTGCGGGTTCCTTCTTGGCGCAAGCCTTTTTTGCACAAGTTTTCTTGGCTGCGGGCTTTGCTGGTTCGGCTGGTTCGGGCTTTGCCTCTTCCTTAGCCTCATACTTTTCCAGACGTGCCTTCAAAAGGGCAATTTCCTTTTCCTTGACTTCCACATCCTTGCCCAGATTGGTTATCTGGGTATAAAGGCTATTGAGTTCGTCATTCTCCACAGTGTCGGGGAATAGGTCGCGCACTCTCTTCAGGAAGTCGCCCAGGATATTCATATAATTGGTAAAGGCATCGTAGGGGGTTTCGTAAATGCCGCGATAGTTGTTCACCATCAGGTTCTTGGTGGTCATGAAACGGAAATTGTCGCTGGCCTGCAGACGGTCCCAGTCCTGTTTGATGCGACGGTCCCTACATGCAAGAATACGGCCCACAATCTTCTCATCATACAGGCGGTTGAAGGTGTCTCTCTGCATGCAGTTTCCAAGCAGACTGCTGGTATCGCGCTCTTCATCGTTCCAGCTTACCGGATGAATCATTTCAAGCGGAGATACGGGCTTGTTGGCGGCCAGCACCTCGGACGGGGTGGCAAACTTCACACCGCGCTTCTTTGCCTCGGCGGGCAATGCCTTAAGGAAGTCAAGCACATGGCTCTCCAGAGGCTGATAGATACCCAACGCACTGAGGTCCATACAGATATTGATTACATTCTCTCCCTCCGGCATATCGGCTATCCAACCGATATACTTGTCTGCCATAAGAGGATATTCGTTCCATGTACTGTTGTTAAAGCGCAGGCTGATATCGTCACTCAGCTTATAGTCGCGCAACAAAAGAGAAAGGCGATTGTCATGGGCGCAACTATAGACATAATGGGGGCTCTTCCATCCGAGAATGTGTTTTGCACCTTCTACCATCACGCCCTTGAATCCCATTCCGGCAATGACTGCACCAATCTCATCGTTATATATGAGCGAACTGTTACGCATAACCTTGGGGGTACGGCCGAAAAGCTGCTTCATCTTCTTGGCCTGACGCTTCACTTCATCAATGAAACATTCTGTATTACCCAACGAGGCCAGACCATGGCTGTAGGGCTCTGCCAAAAATTCAACGCATCCGGTTTCATTAAGTTGCTGGAGCAGTTCCACTACCTCGGGAGCATACTGTTCTATGAGTTCAAGAGCCACTCCGCTGATAGAAAGGGCCACCTTGAATTCACTGCCATAGATCTGCGCCATCTCCAGCATGGTTTTCAGGCTGGGAATGAAGCTGCGCTGAGCGGTTTCCTGTGTGGAACGCTCGTTTTCATAATCATCGTAATAATAATGATCCGTACCGATGTCAAAAAAACGATAACGTTTCAGGTGATTCGGCTGATGAATCTCGAAATATAAACAAATTGTTTTCATATCGTATTGATTTCTATTTTCTTATTTTATTTGACTTTATGCATGATAATCATTCACATCGAACCATCCACGGCCTGTGAGCTGGTCATAACAACTGCGGATACGAAGCGCCACCTTTTCCCATGTTATCTGGTCCACTTCGCGCAAGCCCTCTTCACTCAAGTACTGGTACAGGGCATCATTGGTACAGATGCTGTATATGGCATCGGCCATAGCGTCTATATCCCAATAGTCCACCTTTATTACATTGGTAAGAATCTCTCCGCAACCGCTCTGCTTACTGATAATACTCGGGCATCCGCATTGCATGGCCTCGAGCGGAGCTATTCCGAAAGGCTCGCTCACGCTGGGCATTACAAACACATCTGAATTCTTGTAGCATTCATACACTTGCTTTCCACGCTGGAATCCCGGGAAATGGCAACGGTCGGCAATGCCGTATGCCGCAGCCAATTCAATCATTGCATTAAGCATATCGCCGCTTCCGGCAAAGCAGAAACGTATGTTACGACTGCGGTCAAGCACACGCTTGGCTGCCTCGATAAAATATTCGGGACCCTTCTGCATGGTAATACGTCCAAGGAAGGTCACCACCTTCTCATCGGGGTTCTTGTGCGGTTCAATGGCACGGATATCTTCGCTAAGGGGATATACCGCATTGTGCATGGCCACACACTTGCGTGGATCCTGATGATACTGATGGATTACGGTCTGACGCGTAAGTTCGCTCACGCACATGATGCAGTCAGCATGGTCCATACCATTCTTCTCGATACTGTATACCGTGGGATTTACCTTACCGCGGCTACGGTCGAAATCGGTGGCATGCACATGAATGCAAAGGGGTTTTCCACTGACCATTTTGGCATGTACTCCGGCAGGATATGTCAGCCAGTCGTGCGCATGAATCAAATCAAAGTCCTCGCTACGGGCCAATACTCCGGAAATGATGCTGAAGTTGTTTATTTCCTCGTGCAGATTACTGGGATAACCTCCGGCAAAACCTATACATCCCAAGTCGTCAAGTCCCTGCAAATAATTGAAATCGGCATAGATATGATTGCGGAAACGGTAATAGTCGCCACTTGTGTGTCCCACCAATCTGTTGCAAAGGTTCTCATATTCCGGTTCTCGCCAAACTACGGGAACCTGGCTCATGTTGATTATATTCAGGAATTTCTCTTCTTCGCCAGTGGGACGAGGCAGACAGAACGTTGTCTGCACATCGCCCTGCACGCTGAGTCCCTTGGTTATACCGTATGAAGCAACGGCAAGTCCGCCATATATCTTAGGAGGGAACTCCCATCCGAACATTAATACTTTCATATATCGTTCCTCCTTATTAATTAATATTCATTATACTGATCCACCAACTTCACCACACGCATAATCTCCGCCACGTTCATGGCAAAACTGATTGCGCCACGACCATGGAAAGGCGGATTACCGTCAAACAGTTCGGGCAAGGTGCCGATGCAGTGATAGAAAAACTCTTCTTCATAACCCACCAGCAGACGGTCTACATAACTGAGACGGCTCATCTTGTAAACCTTGAGACAAGCCTCCATGTAGAATCCGTGCAGCCAGGGCCACGCCGTACCCTGATGGTAGGCATAGTCGCGCTGAATCTGCGGACCCACATACATGGGGTTATATCCGTTGCTCTTGGGGCTTAGCGAGCGCAGTCCCTTGGGAGTGCTCAGTTCGCGGGTGCAATAGTCAAGCACGCTGCGCTGTTGTTTCTTGTCCAATGGCGAGTAGTCCAGAGCCACGGCAAAAATCATATTGGGACGCACATCATAATCGCGGTATCCGTCTACGCAATAGTCACACAAATAACCAAATTCATTATAGAACATATTGCTGAAGTTCAATGCGGTAACAGAAGCAGACTCTTCCATATCCTTAACCATCCTGGCATTGTTGTTGGCCAGACAGACGGAAGACATGAACTTGAGGGCATTATACCACAAGGCATTGAACTCTACAATATATCCTGTACGTGGAACAATGGGACGTCCGTTGGCCGTACTGTTCATCCATGTAATGGCCTTGTCGCGGCCTTCGCACCATACCAGTCCGTTATCATGAACCTGCAGGTTGGGATGCTTTCCTGCGCGGAGCCATTCCATTATGTCCATTACCAGCTTGCCATACTTTTCAATGCACTTGTCCATTGATACGAACTTGCCATACTGCTGGATACACCAAACGGCCCACAACAAAACATCGGGATGCTCTATTTCCGTTACGCTGACAGTCAAAGGTTGGCCCGTCATAAATTCGCGGATAGCCTTTTCTGCCGTTTCCATTACATCCTCAAACTTTGCTACCTCGTCATTGACCAAGGTAAGCCCGGGCAAAGAAATGAACATATCCCTTGCGCGGCACTTGAACCAGGGATAACCGGCAAGAACGTAATCTTCATGATTGCGGTGTACGATAAACTGATGGGCGCTATTGACCAGCGTATGATAGAAATTGTCACGCGGCGTGCGCACCTTCAATTCAAACTCAGCCAGTTCGGCCAGCGTAGCGGTGTCAATCTCACTCAGACCGGCAGAGAACACTACACTCTCGCCCGCATTCATCTTTACCTCAAAATAGCCGGGCACATACAGGTCTTCATTGCTTGCATATCCGCGCTCCTGTTCCTTGGGATACTCTATTCCGCGATACCAATCGGGCTTGAACACAAACTCATTAGCCTTGTTTATCTGCATATAAAGTTCGGGATAGCCGGGATACATGCTGGTCTTAATTCCGTTCTCAACCACAGCATAATCTCTCCTGGCTCCGCTATTCTCGTGCGTAAACTCTCTCACACTACGGAAAGCCAGGAATGGCTGCAGGCGCAATGTGGTAGCAGAATGGGCTTCTAACAGCGTATAGCGGATAATGATGCGGTTCTCAAAATGCTGAAACATCATTTCGCGCTTCAAAATCACACCGCCCACACGATAGGTTGTGGTGGGAACCTGTAATGAATCAAACTCACGGATATACTTATGTCCTCGCGGACTGAAATTATCGCCTTGGTACTTATGCAGTCCCAAATTGAATTCTGCGCCATGCTGTATTACAGTGGCGTCCAATGATGACAGAAGCACATGATTCTCATCGTCCAACTCTGGCACGGGCACAACCAACAAGCCATGATACTTGCGGGTGTTGCAGTCCACTATAGTGGTACATGCATAAGCACCAGAGCGATTGGATCTGAGCACTTCTTTCTGAAGAGAATCACTGAGATTAGTCATCAGTGTCTTGTCAAATCTTAAATAACTCATATTTACATCTGTGCTTTTAATGGTTTTTTACTCCTTTAAATGCTCAAAGATACATTAAATTTTCTTGTCAAAAAAACTTTCAGCTATTTTTTTACAAAACAGCGTTCCTTTTTAGCGATTAATTTTGTCAAAATGTAAAAAAAAGAGTAATTTTGTGCTGCATAACATATGTTTAAGGGAATAAAGATGGCTAAAAAAGACAAATGCACCACCGAGTGCATGGCTAAAATGAACGAACTTGTAAGCACGCTGAACGAAAAACAAAAAGACATTATCAGCCAAGAGATTACATTGCATCAATATAAGAAGAACGAGGTTATCTACCGATACGGGGATACGCCCAAATATATATATTGTCTCTTAAGCGGGAAAATCAAGGTCTACAAAGAAGGTGTGGGCGGAAGAAACCAAATCATAAGGGTGGCAAAACCCGTCGAATACTTTGGTTACAGGGCTTATTTCGCCAACGGAAAATTCATTACAGCAGCAGCCACCCTGGAACCTTCCTGCATTGCAAAAATACCCCTTGACACCATAAAAGACCTGATTCTTGAGAACGCAGAATTAGGGTGGTTTTTCATCAGAACATTGTGTCAGGAACTGGGACGGAGCGACCAGCGTACTGTAAACCTTACCCAAAAGCATATCAGAGGTCGTCTGGCAGAAAGCCTTCTATTCCTGAAGGAACGCTATGGAGTGGAAGCAGACGGATACACGCTAAGTATCTACCTTAGCCGCGAGGACCTGGCCAACCTGAGCAACATGACGACCAGCAATGCCATACGCACCCTCAGCCTGTTTGCGGCAGACAAACTGGTACTGGTAGACGGCAGAAAGATTAAGATTATTGACGAAGAAAGGCTACGACAAATATCACGGCTCGGATAAGTCCGGAAAGTATTCGGCCACATTATATGTTCTTCCCCACCGCCGCACTACATTTCTGCCCTACGGTACAATAAAATTCAAACATTCCCGACAAACAGACACCTCCATGCGCCTGATGTTCTCATTTACCACATTACCGTCAATTCCTGTACAGGCTCTATTCTGACAAACCACTTCAATCTTTTCCCTTGTCCGAAAGGCCCTTACATTGGGATGGTTCAGAAAACGCCCCAACACCAACAGCCACAAGCCGTTAAGCAATTGCAGCATTTTTGGATGCGAGACGATGCTCACATCCAACAAACCATTATAGGGAACAGCACCCGGAGTCTGTCCGTACCCATGCGCATTACCGATACACATAGTCATTACGTTTTGTTCTATGGTCTCCTGATTTACATGTATGCGCAAATGCTGTGAAACGCGTTTGAAAAGGATAGACATCCTGCGCAATGGTCTGGTGAACATACTTATCCGCCAAAAGCGGGGCGCTCTGTGTTTTACCTCCATGATGTGGGCGGCCAGTCCCACATTCACGCAATTCATGAAGTAGCGCAGGCCATGCACGCCGTCTTCTGTCTCCCATTGGCATTTTCCCACATCCACCCTACGCACCTTATGGCGGATAAGCGTATCAATACAGTTGGAAAGATCCTCGTCACTCAATCCCCAGAAATGTGCAAAATCATTTCCCCGTCCATTAGGAATGAGTCCCAGGCTTATCCGGTCCCTTATATGTTTCTCCTCAGCCATCAGAGCGTTCAATGCCTGTCCCAATGCACCGTCGCCCCCCACTATTACCAACGTGGTGTAACCATTGCGTACCAGCATTGAAGTAAGCCTTTCCACGCTTCCTGCCCCGTCGCTCTGCACAAAATCGTATTCGAGTCCCTTCGCTTCCATATATTCCCTTACCTGCTCCCAACATTTGTGAGGATGCATCACTCCGGGTTTGGGGCAATATACAATGCCCCATCTGGCTGTATCGTGCGGTAAAGATTTCTTGTTTTCCATTAGTTACGGGTATTATATGTTCATAAGTCCTATGACTTCATCCACCTTTTCATGCATAGCCTTGGATGCATCTATCCAATGTATCGGTATTCCCCTGCGTTCCATTCCTCTGAACCAGGTCATTTGGCGTTTTGCAAACTGATGAATGGCTATTTCCAGCCGTTTCACCATTTCATCATACGACATCTGTCCTATGCAGTATAGCGTAAGATACTTGTATTCCAGACCATAATAGATAAGGTCGTCGGCGCTGACATTTTCCAGCAGCGCCCGTACTTCTTCAACCATCCCTTCCTGAAGGCGCGCATGCAAACGGGCCGTAATCCTTTTCCGCCTCACTTCCCTGTCAACATCCACTCCTACTACCAGACAGTCCAGCTTTAGCGCATCATGTTCCTCAAGCGGATGTTCCCTGTAGTATTCTTGTATTTCTATGGCACGTACCGCCCTTTTTACAGTATCTATGTCTGTTGTATTGTGCAATGTCTTGTAGCGGGCAAGAATCGCAGCCAGTTCATCCAAGGAACAGGCAGACAACCTTTCCCTTAATTCTGGATTTTCCGGCACATGAGCCATGCGGTAGCCCTTCAGCACAGACTCCACATAAAGGCCGGAACCACCGCATAAAACAGGAATTTGCCCACGGGACACTATATCCTCATACGCCTTTTTAAACGCCTCCTGATACTGGAAGAGATTATACTTTTCCCCAGCGTCGGCAATGTCAATCAGGTGATAAGGAATATTTTTGCCCTCCACACAATAGTCTGCCAAATCCTTTCCCGTACCCAGATCCATTCCCCTATATAGTTGCCTGCTGTCTGCGCTGATAACCTCGGCATTGCCCAGGCGGTAGGCCAAGTTGGTTGCCAAGGAAGTTTTTCCGCTGGCTGTAGAGCCTACTATCGCAATCAAATCATACTTCATTTTACACATTATTATATTATAGGGCGAAAAGGACAACACAAAGATATGAAAAAACTGACAAGAACCGGACTATAACACCAGTTTTTTTACAGCACCATATAAAAAAGATGCCCGAAAGCATGAAAACTTCCGGGCACCGTACATATTTTGGTTCCTTTTAGGGTTTCGGATTAGCCGTTAACCTTCTTCATGTGAGCAATGAGTTCGAGAACCTTGTTAGAGTAACCGATTTCATTGTCATACCAAGAAACAACCTTAACAAAGGTGTCAGTCAGAGCGATACCGGCCTTAGCATCGAAGATAGAGGTGCGGGTGTCACCCAAGAAGTCTGCAGAAACTACATCCTCATCAATGTAACCCAGAACACCCTTCAGTTCGTTCTCAGAAGCTGCCTTCATAGCCTCGCAAATCTCAGCATAAGTTGCGGGCTTAGCCAGATTAACGGTCAGGTCAACTACAGATACGTCCAGAGTAGGAACGCGGAAAGCCATACCTGTCAGTTTACCGTTCAGTTCGGGGATAACCTTACCTACAGCCTTGGCAGCACCGGTAGAAGAGGGGATGATGTTGCCTGCAGCGGCACGACCACCACGCCAGTCCTTCAGAGAGGGACCGTCAACGGTCTTCTGAGTAGCGGTAGTAGAGTGTACGGTAGTCATCAAACCATCGGTGATACCCCACTTGTCGTTCAGCACCTTGGCGATGGGAGCCAGACAGTTGGTGGTGCAAGAAGCGTTAGATACGAACTGTGTGCCCTTAACATACTTGTCAAAGTTAACACCGCATACGAACATAGGAGTAGCGTCCTTAGAAGGAGCAGACATTACAACATACTTGGCACCAGCCTCAATGTGAGCCTGAGCCTTGTCCTGAGACAGGAACAGACCAGTAGATTCAACAACGTACTCAGCCTCAATCTCATTCCACTTCAGGTCAGCGGGATTGCGCTCAGCAGTTACACGGATAGCCTTGCCGTTAACAATCAGCTTGCTGTTTTCAACGTCAGCCTCGATGGTGCCGTCGAATTGGCCGTGCATTGTGTCATACTTCAGCATGTATGCCAAGTAATCTACGGGGCAAAGGTCATTGATACCTACAATCTCGATGTCATCGCGAGTCTGAGCAGCGCGGAATACGAAACGACCGATACGGCCGAAACCATTAATACCTACTTTTGTTGCCATTTGTTTAATTAAATTTTAAATATGGTTTGTTTCAAAAATAAAATAAATAAATCTCTGTTTTGTGACTATCAGCATAGTGCATTTATCCGCAATTGCAATGTTCTGAGGTCTTGCAAGCCACCATAAGTAGCATAAAAAGTACCCCAACGGAAGCAAATACTATCCTTTTCATCACTTTTTTCTTAAATTCCATGCAAAATTACAATTTTCTTTTTAATTTCGTGTTCAAATTCTGATTATTTTTAAAAAAATTATGGCAAAAAACAGTTTTCTTCAAGATTTTAAGGCCTTCGCTATGAAAGGCAACGTAGTGGACATGGCAGTCGGTGTTATCATCGGCGGCGCATTCGGCAAGATTGTCACATCCGTAGTAAACGACATTTTCATGCCCGTCATCGGTATGCTGGTAGGAGGAGTGAACTTTACCGATTTGAAAATAACCCTTAAGGAAGGTGTGGCAGAGCAGCTTAATGAAGCCGGTGAAGTTGTCCAGGCTGCCGTACCTGCCGTAACGCTGAATTATGGTAATTTCCTGCAACAGACCTTCGACTTCCTTATCATCGCATTCTCCATCTTCTTGTTCATCAGCCTAATCAAAAAGGTTACCGAAAAGAAAAAGGCCGAGGAAGCCCCCGCTCCCGCTCCCGCACCAGAACCCAGTGCAGAAGAAAAGTTACTCACCGAAATCCGTGACTTATTAAAGAGCAAGTAAAGAAGCCAATCCGTATCAAATTAATTTTTAATATTTTACATTATGAGAAAAATTATGTTGATTTGCACCGCCCTGATTGCATGGGCAGGCAGTGCCAAGGCCATTGACTATGTACCCGAATCCGGTTTCACCAATGAAGCCCATGTCGGTATGTCCATATCTTCATTCCGCGGTTTCCCTTGCGATCCCAAAGTGGGTATGTCGTTCGGTTGGAAAGGCGAATACATGCTGCCCGGCGCTATGGGTACATTCGTAAACTTCGGTCTGGACGTCACACAAAAGGGCGCCAAGTTCCAAACCCCTGCGGGCGACATCAAGCAGAACGCCTTCTATTTCTCTCTGCCCATCCACGCAGGATACCGCTATAACATTCTGGAAGACCTGGGCATATTTGCCGACTTCGGACCTTATTTTGCCGCAGGTTTTGCCAGCAACAACCACTGGTTCGGCAAGGACGAGTACGATGCCCGCCGTTTCGACATCGGTCTGGGCTTCCGCGTAGGAACCGAATATAACGACCACATCTCTCTTACCTTTGGTTTCGACTGGGGTATGGCCGACTTCTACAGACCGGAACACTTTACCCGCAACACGTTCAGTAGCACCATCTGCCTGGGCTACAGATTTTAAAAAACGATTATTTGAAACGTGATGTTTTCACGACTAATATTTACCGTATCTTTTATCGTGCTTGCCGGAAGTTCCGTGCAAGCACGATTGCTTTCCCGCGTAAAGCCGGAAAGTGCAGGAATGAATCCCGCCCATCTTTCTTTGGCGGACAGTGCCCTCAACCATGCCATTTCCGCTGGTGAAATACCCGGAGCGGTGCTGGCTGTGGTACGACATGGGAAAATGGCCTACCTGAAGGCGTATGGCAACCGACAGACCTACCCTTCGGCCGAAGAAATGACCACCAATACCATTTTCGACCTGGCATCGTGCAGTAAATCCTCCTCTACGGCCATCTGTGCCATGCAACTAATTGAAAGAGGACAAATGCGTCTGCTCGACCCCGTAAGCCGTTACCTTCCCGGTTTCCAACCCTGGAAAGACCCCAAGACTGGCGAAACCACAGAAATCCGCATCCAGCATCTGCTTACCCATTCTTCCGGTCTTCCGGCCTATGCCTCAGTAGAACCACTCAGAAAGCAGCACGGATCACCCTGTCCAGATGCCTTGCTGGCACATATAAATAATGTAAGAAGACAGTTTGCCCCCGCAACCGGCTTCCGATACAGTTGCCTCAATTTCATTACCCTGCAATATGTAATTGAGCGCATCACAGGACAGTCATTGGCCGATTATGCCCACACCAACGTCTTCAAACCTTTGGGGATGTCGCATACCGCCTATTGTCCGCCTGCAGAATGGAAGCCCATCATTGCCCCCACCGAGCGCCAGGCAGACGGAAGCGTATTGCGTGGTGTAGTACATGACCCTCTGGCAAGGGTTATCAACGGTGGCATCAGCGGCAATGCCGGACTATTTTCCAGCGCCGAAGACCTGGCTGTGCTATGTGCAGCCTTGCAGAATGGAGGAGAATGGAACGGAGCGCGCATCCTAAGTCCCGCTTCTGTCAAAGCCATGCGTACCGTTCCTGAAAACGTAAAGGAATTTGGGCGCACATTAGGTTGGGATTGCTGTTCGGCATATTCCAGCAACAAAGGCGACTTGTTTTCCGAACAAGCTTATGGCCACACAGGCTTCACCGGTACGAGTATTGTCATTGACCCCGTAACGGATACCAGTGTAATACTGCTCATCAATGCCGTCCATCCCAACGAAGGAAAAAGCGTAATACGCCTGCGTTCCATAATAGCCAACATCGTGGCGGCAAGCATCATTAAATAACTATCATCATGAAAAGAACAATCATCAGCCTCTGCCTTGCGTTACTTTGCGCTACTATACAACTCCACGCCCTGGACTTCTCAGAACTGCCCAGGCAAATCCAAAGCGGCCCCCAAGGCAAGCACCATGTACAGGGAATCGCATTCGACGAAAAGAACCGGTGCATCTATATGTCATTCACCACCACCCTCATCAAGGTGGATCTGCAAGGACGTATGTTGGGAAGCGTACAAGGACTGACCGGACACCTGGGTTGCATGGCATTGAACCCCGATGACGGCCGTTTGTATGCCAGCCTGGAATACAAGCACGATGGCATTGGCAAAGGCATAGGCACCCAAGCAAACGACAAGGCCAACGGCTTCTATGTGGCCATCTTTGATGTGGACCGCATCACACGAACAAACATGGATGCCGCCGAGGTGATGACAACCGTTTACATCCGTGAGGCAGTGGCGGACTACGAAGCCAAGGTCATCAACCAAGGTAAGGAAGTAGACCACCGCCACGGCTGCTCTGGGATAGACGGACTTGCCATTGCCCCCAGATGGGGCAAAAAAGGCGGCAGACAAATGCTATATACGGCATACGGAGTATATGGGGACAACAACCGCACCGACAATGACTATCAGGTAATCCTCTGCTACGACATCAGCAAATGGAAACGCTACGAGCAACCACTCTCTTCGGAAAATCTCCACCAGAGCGGTCCCAAAAAGCCTAGCAGGAAATACTTTGTGCGCACGGGAAACACCACCTACGGTGTTCAGAACCTGGCATACGACAAGCATTCCGGCCATATGCTGGCTGCAGTATATCCCGGCAAGAAGACCGAATGGCCTAATTACAATCTTTTCGTAATTGACGGTACGCAGAAGCCCAAGAAAACCAACCTGCACGGATTTGACCACCCCACCGACGGATGGACATTAAGCCTGCTTCCTCAAGGAGAACACGATGCCAAGACCAATACCTGGGGCTACCGATTCCCCTACGGCAGCACAGGCATATGTTCACTCGGCGACGGCTATTTCTATGTATCGCATCCCGGAAAGGATGCCCAAACCGGCCTGCAATGTACCACACTCTATTTATATAAGTGGAACGGCAGCCGGTGGGATCAAGTCCGCTGACAGTTTTTTGATTAGTATAGAACCTCTAGAATCTCTAGAACAACCAGAAAAAACTACTTCTTGCGGCGCCGCTCCAGTTCGTCCCACGAAGGGGGATTCTTTCCGAGCAGATGACGCACAAAGAAGTCGTAGCGTTTGTGGTCGCCGTAAGATTCGCCCATGGTATGGCTGGCGCCAGGGATTACAACCAGTTCAAAATCTTTTCCTGCACGGATTAAGGCGTCGGCCAGCTGCATGGTACTTGCAGGGTCTACGTTGTCGTCCTTCTCCCCTACCACCAGCATGAGCGGACGAGTAAGCAGATGGGCATTCTCTATGTTGGAACTTCGCACATAGCTGCTATCCACAGGCCACCCCATCCACTGCTCGTTCCACCAGATTTTGTCCATACGGTTGTCATGGCATCCGCAGGCGCTATAGGCGGCCTTGTAGAAATCGCCATGCCACAACACAGCCGCCGTACTTTCCTGTCCGCCGGCACTGCATCCGTAGATGCCCACACGCTCCACATCCATATAAGGATACTTACGGGCTGCGGCGCGAATCCACTCCTTGCGGTCGGGCAGTCCGGCATCGCGCAGATTCTTGTAGCATACCTCCTCGAAGGCCTTTCCACGGAAACTGGTACCCATGGCATCGAGCTGCACCACAATAAAACCGAGTTCGGCAAGGGAATGGGTATTCCAGTTGAAGGCCTGGAATGACTTGGGTGTATAGGCATCGCCGGGACCGGCATAGATATACTCGATGACGGGATACTTGCGCGAGGGGTCGAAGTTGGTGGGGCGCTGGATAATACCCCACATAAGGGTCTTTCCGTCGCGTCCGGGAGCAGCAAATACCTCGGGAGCCACCCATCCCTCACGCTTGAGGGCACTGATATCGGCACGGGCTATGGACTGCACCCTGGATGGGTCTTCCACACTACGCAGTACCGTTACGGGAGGCTGCTCCTGCGTAGACCATGTATCCACCATGTAGGTGAAGGAACGGTTGAACTGCACATCGTGATTGCCGCACTCGGGTGTAAGGCATACGAGTCCCTTTCCGTTGAAGCCTATGCGGTAATATCGTACCAGATAAGGGTCTTCGCCCTCTACCATACCGTTGGCGCTGAAGAATATCTGCCCGCGCTCTTCATCCACATGCACTACGCGGCGCACACCCCACTTTCCGCGGGTAATCTGACGCTTTACGCCTCCGCGTTCCATATCTATCATGTACAGATGGTTCCATCCGTCGCGCTCGCTCATCCAAATCATTTCTTTGCCCGAATTGATTTCACGTCGGTAATAGCGGTTATAGTTGACATAGGTTTGGCTACGTTCCTCTACGATGGTACGCACCCTGCCCGTTACGGCATCCATGGCCATGACACTGAACAACTGGTGGCCGCGCTGGTTATACTCGAATGTTATGCTCTTGGAATCAGATGTCCATGAAGGGCCGCGAAGGTCATACTGGTTGGCCACAAGTTGCTGATCAACATGGAGCTGATCTCCGCTCTCCACATCGAACACGCATGGTATGCGCTGCTTTAGGGCATCGCCGGGTTTGGCGTATTCCTGCTGGTGAAGAATGGGCTGCAACTGGGTGCTGGGGCTGCTTTCCACGTAATAGACATAGCGTTTCTCCGCCACGGGCAATATACGGCAGGTGGCTATCTTTCTTCCGTCTGGGCTCCAGTTCAGATAAGCGCTATAATAGGATGCCAGGGTACCGTCGAAACTCAATTGGCGTTCATTCTTTCCGTCCCTGTCGCACACGAAAAGATTCCCCTGCCGCACGTAGGCCATCTTCAGGCTGTCCGGCGACCAGGCCGGCGCAGCATTGCGTTCGTCGTCTGTTACCATCCAATGGCGGCGCATAAGCTGAGGACCGCGCACCTCCGTTCCGTGGGAAGGAACGTGACGCGATCTGCGGGCTTCCTCTCTTCTGCGCTGTCCTTCAGACACAAGGTCTGTAGTCTCAAGCGTTCCGTCAGCCCCCACCGTTGCGCTACGCAGCACGTACCCGCCTGCGGTCTGCAGGCCGTAGGTAAAGGTTGCATCGTCCTTCCACCGTACATCGTATACGGCGTCCGCCACCTTATCGCGTCCGAATCTTGAAGGAAGTTCATAAGCACGCACATAATCTTCTATACCACCCTGGGCCGCTGCCGGCCGTACGGCACACGCCATCAGGAATAGGGGAAACAGGTATTTCTTCTTCATCTTTTCATCAGCATTTAAGTATAGCCAGACACTCTTGCGGCCGGCATATACATGCAAATTTAATGCAAGACGGCCAATAGCGCAAATTTATGGGCAAATATATGGGCTTTACGCTGCATTTTCCATCAAAAGAGATACCTTCTGAGGCTTTTCCACAGTTTACCAGTAGCAATATCAAGGCATAAAATCGGCCATATAAAAAATAAGGTGTATCTTTGCAGACAGATATGGAAACAAAATCCCAGAATAAAGCTTTTGCCCTGTACAGGCTGCCCCTCTCCGCAGAAATCCGTCTGGTATGCCAAAAGGACTGCCCACCGCTTGTGCTGAACCGGATTAGCCGGCTGGACGGAGCGGAGGGTTTTGTACTTGCCCCATTCCGTGTTACGGATGAAGAACCGGTGGTGGTGATACGGGGTAAGTCTGTGCCTTACCAACCGGGAAAAACCATTTTGCCCGAATGCCATTTCGGCACCGCCGACAAAACGGGAAAGGAAGGCGGAGAAAGCTATGACAAGGATTTCCGCCGATTCCACAAAGCCCTTTCTGACGGGCGGTTCGGCAAGCTGGTACTGGCACGCCGCCTGAGCTTGCCCAGCACGGAACACCTGTCGCCGGAACACCTTTTTCTGGAGGCCTGCCGCCGCTATCCGCGCATGATGATAGCCCTGGTATCAACAGAACAAAGCGGAACATGGCTTATGGCCACGCCCGAAACGCTGCTCAGCGGCAATGGCAATACATGGCACACAATGGCGCTGGCCGGTACCATGCAACTTACCGCACAGGAGCAGATGAGCTTCGACCAGCCCATAGGCAACGGCGGAAAACAGCCTGTATGGAGCGAAAAGAACCGAGCCGAGCAACGGTTGGTGGCTGATTATCTGGCCAAAAGGCTGAAACAGTTCTCGGACAATGTCATACAACAGCCCACGCATACCGTCAGGGCAGGCAACCTGGTTCACCTGCGAAGCGATTTCACCTTTACGCTCCCCTCCACGGAAAAACTGGGAACCTTGCTCGAAAGCCTGCATCCCACTCCCGCAGTTTGCGGTCTGCCAAAGGAAGAAGCTCAAAACTTCATCATTGAAAACGAATCGGCTCCACGGCAATACTATAGCGGATTCATGGGACCGCTCTGCATGGACGGACAGACACATCTTTACGTGGCCCTGCGCTGCATGCGCCTTTTCCCCCAATGCCATGTGCTGCACTCCGGAGGAGGTTTGCTAAAGGAAAGCATAATGGAAAACGAGTGGAGGGAGACCGAACAGAAAATGGAAACAATGAGACTATGTATAGCTGCATCACAAACGTAAACATCCTGACATCCCTGCTCATCAGCCATGGCATCAAGGATGCCGTTGTATGCCCCGGGGCACACAATGCGGCCTTGGCGCACAACCTGAACGAATGCGGGAGCATCCGTTGCCAAGCGGTAACGGACGAGCGCTCGGCCGGATTCGTAGCACTGGGAATGGCCATCCAGTTGAGACGGCCGGTGGCGGTCTGCGTCACATCGGGTTCGGCTTTGCTCAACCTTTTGCCAGCCGTGGCAGAAGCCTTTTACCAGCAAGTGCCCCTGGTAATCATTTCGGCAGACAGGCCCCAGGCATGGATTGACCAGTTGGACGGACAGACATTGCCCCAGCCCGATGCGTTAGGCAGATTTGTACGTTATGCCGCTAATCTGCCCGAACCCACGGACGACACCCAGCACTGGTATTGCAACCGCTTGGTGAACGAGGCTCTTTTGGCCACAACACATCCCACAGCAGGACCGGTCCACATAAACGTACCCATCAGCCGCGACCTTCATAATTTCTGCAAAAACGAACTCCCTCGGGAGAGAAAAATATTTTCCTCGGGAGGAAAAAAAATATTGCCCGACACAGGCCACCCCTTGTATGCCGCATTCAGCAAGGCCAGACGCAGACTGATAGTCATCGGCCAACTGGCACAATCTACCGCCCAGTCACTGACGTCCCATCTGAAAACATTGGCTAAAAACTGCGTGGTGCTACATGAATGCCTGGGCGGAGAAGCCTATCTGCCCTGCCCTATCGACGCTGTCATCAGTAATGAGGACGAAAGCCTTCAGCCCGACTTCATTCTCTATCTGGGCCGCACGCTTGTCAGCAAGCCTTTCAAATTGTGGATAAGAAGGCAGAAGGCCGAATGCTGGATGGTAAACGCCACGGGAAAGGTGGAGGACGTAACCGGTCTGCTCACCGGCATCGTTGAGGCTGGGGAAGAAGAAGTTCTCCGGCATCTGTCTGCCCTGAATCCAGACTATGATACAGACTATCTGGCAAAATGGAAAAACGGCATGACAAAATCCAGGGCACACGCCTTGAATGCCGAGCTGCCATGGTCGCAAGCCTGCATTGTCAGAGCCTTTGAACAACGAATTGATAAAGAGGGTACAGAACGGACAGTCTGCTATGCCAACAGTTCTGCCGTGCGTCTGGCAAATCTCTTCTCCACCCATTATTGCCAATGCAACCGTGGAGTGAACGGCATTGAAGGAAGCCTGTCCACCGCAGCCGGCATTTCACTTGTCTCGAAAGACGGAAAAACCTATTGTGTCATCGGCGACCTGAGTTTCTTCTATGACCAGAATGCACTGTGGATACAAGGTCTCGGTTCCAATCTGCGCATACTCCTGCTCAACAATGGGGGCGGAGGTATCTTCACCCGCTTTGACGGGCTGCGGAACAGCCAGGCAAAGGAAAGCCTCATCATGGCACGGCATTGCACATCGGCACAAGGCATCTGCCAAAGCTACGGCATTGGCTACAAAAAGGTTTCAGAGGCCGGCCAGCTGGCCGACGGACTTGACTTCCTTTGCAATGCAGAATCGGAAAGGCCGCTGCTGCTTGAGGTGTTCACAGACATGGAGAATGATCAGAAAGCCCTAGACATCCTGAACAAAATATAACACCGGAACTGTCAGGAGTCCGACAAACAATAAAAAAATATTACCAGATATGAGAGAATGGAAAACCATTGAAGGGTTCGATTTCAAGGAAATCCTCTTCGAAGAATACAACCGCATTGCCAAAATCACCATAAACCGACCACGCTACCGAAACGCCTTCACACCGCTCACGGTAAGCGAGATGTCAAAAGCTTTTGAATACTGCCGCGAATCATCAGGCATCCGTATTGTACTCCTCACCGGAGCCGGCGACATGGCATTCTGTGCCGGAGGCGACATGAATGTGAAAGGCCACGGAGGATATGTGGGCGATGATGGTGTGCCTCGTCTGAACGTACTTGACGTACAGATGCAGATCCGCCGTCTGCCTAAGCCCGTCATAGCCATGGTAAACGGATTTGCCATCGGCGGAGGCCATGTACTGCACGTGGTGTGCGACCTTACCATTGCCGCCGAAAATGCACGCTTCGGCCAGACGGGTCCCAAGGTGGGTTCTTTCGATGCCGGATTTGGCGCCAGTTATCTGGCCCGTCTCGTAGGGCAGAAGAAAGCCCGAGAAATATGGTTCCTTTGCCGCCAGTATACAGCCCAGGAAGCGTTGGAAATGGGAATGGTGAACAAGGTGGTTCCCCTGGATCTGCTTGAAGACACCTGCGTGGAATGGGCAGAAGAGATGATGGAACGCTCGCCGCTGGCCTTGCGTATGATTAAATGCGGACTCAATGCAGAGCTGGACGGGCAGGCCGGCATTCAGCAACTGGCCGGAGATGCCACCATGCTCTATTATACAATGGAAGAAGCGCACGAAGGAGGAAAAGCTTTCCTGGAAAAGCGCAAGCCCGACTTTGACAAATATCCCTACTTCCCATGACGTTGCCCTTACAAGCGAGAATAGAGGAACGGACATTCCATTTCAAACAGCCCGCCGGCACATCAAGGGGGGTGTACCGCACCCGTAAAAGCTGGTTCATCACGCTGACAGACAAGGAAGGGCGTCAGGGCACAGGCGAATGTGCCCCACTGCCCAATCTCAGTTGCGATGATGTACCGGACTATGCCGAAATCCTTTTCCGCCACTGCCATACCCTTACTCGGACAGGCGAAATTCCCTTTGACGAACTGCGTCCCTACCCTTCAATGCTTTTCGGCTTGGAAACGGCCATGCTCCACCTAAAGAGCGGAGGACTGCAGTTCTATAATACACCCTGGAGCCGGGGCGAAGAAGGCATCCCCATCAACGGACTGGTATGGATGGGCACCAAGGAAGAAATGCAGGAACGGCTCATAGAAAAGATTGAGGCTGGTTTCTCTTGCATCAAGCTAAAGATTGGCGTGGATCTGCATGGGGAACTCGAACTGTTGGAATATGTACGTTGCCGCTTTGGACACGACGAAGTGCAGTTGCGTGTGGATGCCAACGGTGCATTTTCCACCGGAGAGGCCGGCGAGATTCTGCGCTTGCTGCAATCCTATGACCTGCATTCCATTGAACAGCCCATCCGTGCCGGACAATGGAAAGACATGGCGCGTCTGTGCCGCATATCCAGCCTGCCCATTGCGCTTGACGAGGAACTGATCGGCATAAACGAATTACAGGAAAAAGAAAGGCTTTTGGACGAAATCAAGCCCAGTTACCTTGTATTGAAGCCCTCGCTCCACGGAGGCATGCAAGGCACCCGCGAATGGGTGGAGCTGGCTCGCCAACGTGGCATTGGCTCGTGGGTAACCAGTGCATTGGAGAGCAACGTGGGGCTGCATGCCATAGCACATCTGACAACCCGGCTCTACGGCGACCACATTGAAATGGCACAAGGTTTGGGAACAGGATTGCTCTATACTGACAATATTGATATGCCCCTTTGTATCAAAGGACAAAAATTATGGCACCTATAGCAACGCTTGAAGGTTTTTTACAGGAATGGAAGGCGGCTGATGAGCATTTGACTGTCCACACCAGCGGTTCCACCGGATTACCAAAACCCATTCGTGTAGAAAAAAAGCGCATGAGGGCAAGCGCCCGTCTCACCTGTGATTTTCTGAATCTGAAGGAGGGAGACAACGCCTTGTTGTGTCTGCCTTTGGACTATATCGCAGGGAAAATGATGGTGGTACGCGCCCTGGAGCGAAGGTTGAATCTCCACTGCATAAAGCCCGGCAGCCACCCCATGGCAGAGAACGGACTGCCGCCCGTCATTGACCTCTGCGCTATGGTTCCCATGCAAGTGATGCGCTCCCTGCAATCGGAACAAGAGCGGAAAAACCTGTGCCGCATACGCCATCTGCTCATAGGCGGCGGAAGCATCCACCCGTTTCTGGAAACCGAACTACGCACGCTCCCCAATAACATTTGGAGCACCTACGGCATGACGGAAACCCTTTCACACATTGCCCTGCGAAAAGTAAACGGTCCGGATGCCAGTCTTTGGTACAGGCCGTTTGAGGGGATAGAAGTCAGACTGAATGCGAAAGGATGCCTCGCCATCCATGCGCCCATGGTATGCCCCGAGGTATTGCACACCCATGACATTGCCGAACTGCGCCAACATCAAGGACATACCGAATTCCGCATTCTAGGGCGTACGGACAACGTCATCACCAGCGGAGGTCTCAAAATCCAGACCGAGGAAGTGGAAAGTCTGCTTGCCCCTCATCTGCGACATCCCTTCATTATAACCAAGTGCAGCGACCCCGATCTGGGCGAAAAGGTGGTATTGCTCACGGAAAGCACCTCCATCCACGACATTGAGACCACCTGCCGCACCGTACTGCCGCGCCACTGGCAGCCACGCAGAATCATCTGCGTTGACGCCATTCCACTCACCCCAAACGGAAAGCCGGCAAGAGCCAAGGCACAGAAGATTGCAGAAGAACAGAACTGATTAAGGGTCTAATGTGTTTTTTTGCCCTCCGCTTCCATTTTTTCACCCTTCTATAGGCCTATTTCCAAATTTTATGCGTAAGTTTGCATAAGAAAACTTGCAAAAAAGATTATATCATGACCAACATTGAAACCACCTACGCAGGATTGAAACTGAAGAATCCCATCATCGTTGCCAGTTCCGGACTGACCGACAGTGCCGCCAAAAACCAGAAAATGGAAAAGGCCGGCGCCGGAGCGATTGTCCTCAAATCCCTTTTTGAAGAGCAGATTCTCCACGAGACAGCCTCCATGTCAAAACACTATTCGGGCATGGACGGATGCGACTATCTGGAGACGTATGTACGCCAAAACCAGTTGGCCAACTATATCAAACTGATAGCCGACACCAAGAAGGTATGCACCATTCCCGTCATTGCCAGCATCAGTTGCTATGACGATGCCGGTTGGACCGAATTCGCACAGCAGATAGAACAAGCCGGAGCCGATGCCATCGAAGTGAACATGATGGCTTTGCAGACAGGAACAGACTATACATACGGCAGCTTTGAAAAACGCCACATCGAAGTGCTCACCCAATTGAAGAAAGTCGTAGGTCTGCCCATCATCATAAAGTTGGGAAGCAATCTTACCTGTCCCCCCGCACTCATCCACCAGCTTTTTGCCCATGGAGCGGCAGCGGTAGTACTCTTCAACCGACTGTATCAGCCCGACATAGACATTGACACCATGGCTCAAACTTCGGGCATGGTATTCAGCCAACAAAGCGACTTGGGTAACACCCTTCGCTGGCTGGGCATAGCCTCGGCACAGATTCCTCAGCTGGATATGGCTGCCTCCGGAGGCATTCATGAACCGCAGGACGTGGTAAAGGCCATTCTGGCTGGCGCTACGGCAGTGGAAATATGCAGCGCCATCTATCTGCAAGGGGAAACCTTCATTGCACAATGCACCGAGTTCCTCACCAAATGGCTCCAGGGCAAAGGCATTCCTACAATTACCGAAGCCAAAGGCAGGCTTAACCAGAAGAATGTCAGCGACAACAGCACATTCGAGCGCGCACAATTCATGCGCTACTATTCATCGCATGAACAGTAAAAAGGACGCGAAACAGCATACGAGAATTGACATAAATCAAAAAAACAGAGCATTTAATAAAACTGTTTGACAAAAAACTTGCAGATTCCCTGAAAACACGTAATTTTGCATCGTGTTTTTCATGGTATTAGATTTTAAGGTTAATTGAAAAGATTGGTTGTCGAGATGACAACCTTCTTTTTTTATATATCCCTCCCTCATAGTACTCTACCCCCCAAAAACACTTCTCCCACATAATCGCCAATACAAAAAAACTTTACAAAGTTACTTTTCCAACGTAAATCCTGTTGGAAAGCCGGAAACGGTCAGTTGGGAAAATTTAATTTCCCTGTTGGAAAAAAATATTTTCCCAGTTGAAAAATTATTTT
>JAGBGU010000059.1 GCA_017935785.1 Bacteroidaceae bacterium | reverse complement strand
GTCAGAAAAACCGAATCTATAATATATAAATCGACGGTTCATATATTTCTTGTACTACATTTCCTTTTTCTTGTCTCGTGTCAATAATTCAAAGAACTGTGTCGCAAACAACATTCCTGCTCGTTTGCGGGTGCAAAGGTAGAGAGTTTATCACAAATACACAAGTACACCCGCAAACTTTTTGAAGAAAATATTGAATTTTGTTGAACACACATTATTATATAATAATATGCTGGATAAAATCTTGTGTCCGCGGGTAAAAAGCTATGCCAAAAAGTAACACATAAACCAATATAAGAATGATATAATTTTTCTTGTTCTTTAACTTATTCTGGAATTCTGCATTAGTCCGGTTTACGTTAGCCAGGCATGAAACAAAAGCTACTGAAAACCGGCACAAGGCACACCAAGAAACGGCAAATAATACTGCTATCACAAACCCTGCTATACCAGAAGGAAACTCTACAATTGCACACGAGGGAAGCGACATTGAAATATCAGACATATACAAAGGAAAAACAGAAGCATTATCTTTATAATAATTGTAGATGAATATACCCATCAGACAAAAGAATATACTTGCAATAATAGACAACACGTAACTGCATAATACGCTTTTCCTTACTCCTGTTTCAGAATTATTAGTATTGTACACTATACGGCAAACCATAGTTCGATCCACAGACAATAGTGGCAAAACGAATAAACAGATCAAAGCAAATGGCATAGAAGGCATATCTGTCTTTATATGAAAATCTATTGCAGAATTTAGATTAATGCCTAAAAGACATATACATCCAAGCGATGTTAAAGCAATGATGATGAAAAAAAGCACATCATATGTAACCGACATTGTTTTTCCACAAAATAATGACGACAGAAGAGGTACTACACCTAACATTATTACAACAAATTCCCATTGCAACCCTGTTGCCTTGGACAACACAAAAGCAGGCAAAAGCATCCAAAGAATCATTCGTATGAAAAGGAAAAACAATGAAACTGACTTGTACCATTTACTTGAGGAAACTGCACACGAATCTGATGAAAGATTATCTGCTGTTTGTGTTTTCCTGACCACTAACAGGGTAAACAATAAGAATATTGTAGCAGAAACAATATAAGGCAACATCAGGTTACTTCCGTAAGCAAACGCTGACAAAGGTAAAAACCAGACGGAAAAACCACCATAAGAAGCCATATACAGACTCATTCCTTTTATCCACCAAACATGTTTCTTTTCATTAAGACAAACGTCTGGTTTCATGCGGCAGACAAAAGACAGAGACAAAAACAGCAAGGCAAAAAGATACAATACTATATGGTCTAGCAATGTAAAAGTTTTCTCATTTACAACTTCGATACAAGTTACTTTGTCTGAGCAGACACCCGGCTTATTCTCACCACCGCTCAAAAACCAAAATCCCTGCACTTTAGACAAACCGGCATGAATCCGAGCCAACTCATCATTACCGGAAATCCGATTCCACGAATCTGTATAAGTATTGTACAAAAGTATATCCTGCTGCAACTTGAAATTATTCGGATTATTTCCGCTTTTTCCAGAGAAACTGAAACATTCAGCTGAAGCCTGGTCTAAAGCACCGCCAATCACTGCAATTACACCACACCCAAGAGTAAAAGAACGTGCACCTATTGTAGGCAAATCACCAGACACTTCTTTACTCCAATCAAGTGTTTTCCATTCATGAGTAGCAAGATTCATACAGATTCCGTTATTTTGAACTCGCATTGAATCTGCCAACGAGGTGAAACCACCGAACACATACAAAGCCGGTCCGGACGCGCTATTCTGTACAGCAGCCACAGCCTGGATACGCGCTTCTCCGGGGATTGTACCTACACTATCCCAAGCAATCCCATCAGGCCATTGCAAGCGATACACATCCATATTTTCCACACTGTCAGACTGTCCTCCCAAGGTATAGACATATCCGTCCCAATATGCTGCCACATTGTTGTGCAAGGGTTTAGGCAGACGAGGCAGTGTCTTGCGCGAACCACGGTCGTACTGCCATTGGGAAAAGTTACTTTCCCTGTGTGTCACCTTTCTGGACAAAAAGACCTCGGACAAAGAACTTATCCCGTCATTGGAACCTCCTACGCATACCGTTCCCTGCGGCACATCCACAGATGCTCCAAAAGCATATCCGCGAAACTCTTTCTGTGGACTGTCAATTCCTGGATACAACACATAATCATATCCGCCCCATGTCCAGAGTTGTTCATTAAGTTCGCCATGAAAATGGCCAGAAATCGGCTGAGACAAGGGAACTACCGGAGTGGTATAAACCTTAAATTCAGCAAATGAAAGCCCGCTTACCATAAGCGAGAACAAGATAAAACACAGACGCTTCAAAACAAACGCTATTTATTTATTGTTAAACAAAACAAACATGTCATTACCTTGGAAAAAGGAACTAAAGGAGAACTATCAGGAGTTCCCTATTACGTTCTCCATTTTAATCCATATGTCGAAGAATATTAACCGCTTGCAAAAGAGATAAATCAGTTTGTAAAATCAATAATGTACTTACCGCCCTTTACCGTAGAAAGAAGAACGGTATTGCTGTCCAATTTCTGTACTTCAACCTTCTTTCCGGAAATCCGTGCATTTGAAATGTCAGGGTATGTGACAGGGCATGGCAGTCCGCTCTTGCTTACAATAACAGCCTTCTGGAGTTTGCCCCCTTCCCATTCCATGTCCACCTGGAAATTACCCACAGCACAAAGTCCGGTCACACTGCCTTCATGCCATACATCCGGAAGTGCGGGCAAAAGCTGCAGCGTATCCGTGTGGCTTTGCAGCAGCATTTCCGCCATACCAGCGCACACACCAAAATTTCCATCAATCTGAAAGGGGGCATGCGAGTCATAAAGATTGTAGTAGATACCGCCAGCATACTGGTTAACACCATAGCTTGTCGAATGGCGCAGTGCGTTCCTGATTATCTTGTGTGCATGATTTCCGTCCAGCGCACGGGCCCACAGGTTCACCTTCCAGCCCATAGACCATCCTGTTGCTTCGTCTCCACGAAGTTTAAGTGCATTAACCGCCGGTACGAAATAAGGACTTTGAGGACCGATGTCGCTTAACGGATAAAGTGCCATTAGATGGCTCATGTGTCTGTGGCTTGCATCGTGCGAGACATCATACGGAGCATATTTCCACTCACGCAGCAGTACGTCACCCTTCTTTACACCGTGACGCGGATTTGTCCAGGCCTTGTCTTTGGCGCTATTTGCTGTATACACCTCGGTATGCAGCCCTTTGTCAGTCTTCCGCAAAAACAGGTCAAGTTTTTCAATGTCACTATCTGATAGGCCACAGGCTTCCTTGCCCAGAATATCCACGCTTTGCTTCACACTTGCAAAATGAGCATAGATAAGCTGCTGGGCATGGGCTGTACCATCTTCAGAGGGATGGTCGTTCTGTTCCGGACTGTATTCATTGGGGGCCACCAGCGAACCGTCAGGCGAAAAAGCGAACTTCTCACTGCCCTTGTCCTCAGTCAGGCGTTCCATCCAGAATTGTGCACAAGTCCACATGGCCGGGAAAGCGCGCTGCAAAAAGTCCTTGTCCCTGGTATAGCGGTAGTGCTGCCACAGATGGCTGCAATACCATGCGTTGGCCACAAAGTAATTGTTTCCCCAGGTGCTCATGCCGCCAAAGATATTGTTTTCCGTAAAGCAAGTCCATCCATTCTTTACCTTGCCGTATTGCATGGCAGCCCTCTTCCAGTTGGGCCGAGAAGCCATATTTATTATGTAATTAAGAAAACACAGATGCAGTTCAGACAGATTGGTCACCTCCGTAGGCCAATAGTTCATCTGCACGTTTATGTTAGAATGGATGTCAGAATTCCATGGAGCGCGGCTCAGATTATTCCAAATGCCCTGTAGGTTATTGGGCACGTCCACTCCCCTACTGCTTGCAATAGACAGATAGCGACCGTAGGCAAAATACAATTGTTCCAAATAGAGTATCTCGGGTTCGCTGCCCGTAACGTGCCTGTCAGAATTGTAGTGACGAATGAGGTCATCTGTAGTCATCTCCGAACTGGCATCGCCCAATTGCAAGTCTACGCGTCCCATCAGTTTCTGGAAATCTGCAATATGGTGCTTAAGCATCTTTTTCCAGCCTTTTGCGGCCGCGGAGTCAATGGTCTTTTTTACAACATCCTCCACACTTGTGTCCGAGGTGAAGTCTGCCGCTGCGGCATCGTAGTTGGTGGCGCCGGCCAATATCAGCATCACTTTTCTTGCACCCGAAACCTCAAGGCCGCCAGCTGTGGCAGTTACTTTTCCACCTTGTGGTATCACACGCAGACGTGTGGAGAAGGCTATCGTCTTGAGCTGCCCTGCATAAGCACCCTCGTTTCCCGTGTAGGTTGCAGTCTTCACACCCAGATCTTCACCAGGTTTCATGCTCACGAGCAGATGAAAGGGTTTCTTGCCTGTCGTCTCATACATCACAGCCACCACCCCATCAGGGTTCGAGGCAATGTAACGGCGCGAATATTCAGCTTCACCAATCTTGAAGTCAACGCCGGCCACAGCGGTTTCCAGATCCAGGAATCGCACATACTCCCGGGCTGCGCCGTCGGTCACGCCGGAAAGATGCTCAACAATGACACTGCCGAAGTTTTTGTAAGAGCCGTAGTTGCCTCCCATATCGTCCGGACCGCCGGTCCACAACGTCTTTTCGTTAAACTGAATCTCATCGCGTTGCACACCGCCGAAAAGGCTGGCGCCAAACTGTCCGTTGCCGATGGGGAGCGAATATTCCATCCACACGTTTTGTACATCATGCGCTGTGGCTGGTTCGTCGTACCAAAGTTTCAGGTCGTCATCAGCCTTCACTGAAGACACATAAAGGAAAGCACCAAAAAGGAAGGATGCTGAAAGTAATCTTTTGTTCATGGTTTCTCTATTAAATAGTAATGAAACGGCTGTAAAACCGTAAATTTTTGCACAAATATACACGATAATCCTCATTTGTCAAAAAAAAACGATAAAAAAGGGCGTAAAAGTTTGCCATCTCAAAAAAATGCAATACTTTTGCACTCGCAAAAACGAAATGTTGCTGCTTTAGCTCAGTGGTAGAGCGCATCCTTGGTAAGGATGAGGTCCCGAGTTCAACTCTCGGAAGCAGCTCAAAAAGACGCACCATTCAGTGCGTCTTTTTTTTGTTATATGACGGGTATTTCAGCGGAGTTTGAAAGCCCTCGAGTATTCATATTCATTCTTTCAACGTTTCGTACTCTAAACATTATCAACAGACTCACGGACGATTTTCAGACATGAGAAATGCAATCCGGCATTTCCGGGCATTTTTATGTCCGCGCGCATGAATTTGGCAAAAAAGTCATCTAAACTCCCTTTTCATGGAGTTAACAAACTCTTTCTTATGTGCCAATGTACCTATGAAAAGAAGGACAGGGTGTGCGCTAAAATTACTGCGCACACCCTGTATATTTGGTCTGGTGTCCTACTACTGTTCTGAGGCTTCAAGCTGTTTCAGCGCCCGGCAAAGCTGGTCGGGGCAAGAGGTGGGCTTGCTTCCGCAACGAACTCCGTCCAGGCGGCTGATGACCTCCTGGGGCTTCATGCCGATGACAAGGCGGGCAAGTCCCTTTGTGTTGCCATCACATCCACCATGGAAGACACACTGGCTAATGCATCCGTCAGGACCTGTGGCCACTTGTATGTACTGACTGCAGGTGCCGCGGGTTTTATAGAGAACCTGACGGTTTCGGATACTTTCGTTGCAAATGATGTCTGACATCAGTCTTCTTCAGGCTTCATGTTGGTGAAGACAGTCTGCACGTCGTCAAACTCCTCCATCTTCTCCACCATCTTGTTGATGGTTTCGCGCTGTTCGGGAGTAACGTCCTTCATGTCATTGGGGATATAGGTGAACTCGCCACCCACATCTTCGTAGCCGTCCGCCTCGAGTTTTTTCTGAATTTCGCTGTAGCTCTTGGGGTCGCCGTAGATGGTGATGGTTCCTTCCTCATCGTCCATATCGTACTCTTCCTCCACTCCGTAATCAATCATCTCCAGGATGAAATCGTCCATGTCCACATCGGCCTTCTTCTTGAAGGTAAACACGCACTTGTGGTCGAAGAGGAATGCCAGTGAACCCATTGTGCCCATGTTACCACCGAACTTGTTGAAGATACTGCGCACATCGGCCACGGTACGTGTGGGGTTATCTGTAAGTGTATCCACAAAAATGGCAATTCCGTGAGGGCCGTAGCCTTCGTATGTCATTGTCTTGTAGTCGCTCTGGTCCTTGCCCATAGCATTTTTTATGGCACGCTCAATGTTGTCTTTCGGCATGTTCTCGCGCTTGCATACGGCGATAACTGAACGCAGTGCGGGGTTCATGTCGGGTTCCGGACCTCCTGCCTTGACGGCAATGGCAATCTGCTTGCCCAGTCGGGTAAATGTCTTTGCCATGTGGCCCCATCTTTTCATCTTGGCCGCTTTGCGGTATTCAAATGCTCTTCCCATAGAATATATTTTTTATTTTTGATTGGATTCCTATATTAATATAATGTAGCTTTATCTGAGCTCGGCCTGGAGCTGCTTGGTAAGATTCTGTGTCAGCTTGTTCATGATGGCCTCTATGGCCTTGTCTGTAAGCGTCTTGCTTTCGTCCTGAAGGATGAAGTTGACGGCGTACGATTTCTTGCCAGCGGGCAGGTTCTTGCCTTCATACACGTCAAAGAGCGATACGGCCTTGAGCAGTTTCTTCTCGGTCTGGTACGCAATCTTCTCAATCTCGGCAAACTCCACACCCTCATCGAGCAGCAGTGCCAAGTCGCGGCTCACTGCGGGATATTTTGAGATCTCGCGGTAGGTTACGCTCTGGTTGCGAACGGCCTTCATGAGGGCGTTCCACTGAAGGTCGGCAAAATAGACGGGGGCATCTATGCCGAACTGGCTCAGTATCCTACCAGAGACGATACCCATTTCGGCCAGTGTCTTTCCGCCACGATTCTGCACAAGGATGCTCTTATCGTAAATATCGTTGGTTCCCTGCGCAAACACCAGCATGCCCATGGGCAGACCGATACGGTAGAAGACATTCATGACGTGAGCCTTCAGTTCGGCAAAGGTCATGTCCTCATCGGGATGCGCCCAACTGCCGGTAACGCGCTTTCCTGTAATCCACAGTGCCATGTGCGCCTCTTCGGAATAGGCGTCCAGCACGTGCTTTATTACCTCGGGGTCGCGGCTTGAGCTTACGCCGGGAACAATGTCCTTACACTTGCGTTCGGCGTTGAAATGGTAGCAGTTGCCGTACTCGAAGAGACGAAGGTTGGGATTCTTGTAGTTACTATTGCGTGCGATACATTCCAGACCGCCAAAGAGCAGGGTCTGGCGCAGTGCATTGAGGTCGTTACTGAGAGGATTCATCAGCACGACAGATTGCTCGGGCTTGTATTGCTCCAATCCGTTGCAGTAGGCGCCTCGCTGCAAGCTGTTGTTCAGAATCTCGTTGAATCCGGCTCCCACCAGTTGCTCGCCCACCAAATTCTGCAGACGATGGCTCTTGTCGGGCTCGCCCACCACACTGAGGCTGCTCTTGATGGTTGCGGGAATCTCCACATTGTTGTATCCGTAAATGCGGAGGATGTCTTCGACAACGTCGCAGGGACGCTGTACGTCCACCCTGTATGCGGGAACGGTAAGTTCTATGCCTTCCTGGGTTTCCGCATCGATGCGCATTTCCAGGCTGCTGACAATGCTCTTCACCGTTTCAGCGGGAATTTCCTTGCCGATAAGGCCGTTAACGTAATCGTATTTGAGGCTTATCTTGAAATCGGCTATGGGATTAGGATATACATCCACAATCTGCATGCTGACCTTGGCTCCGGCCAGTTCCTTTGCCATGATGGCGGCCTGCTTCAGCGCATAGATTTGGCCGTTGGGATCAATGCCGCGCTCAAAGCGGAAGCTGGCGTCCGTACCGAGTCCGTGACGGCGCGCGCTCTTGCGAATCCAAGTGGGATTGAAATAGGCGCTCTCCAGAAGCACGTTGCAGGTGGTTTCGTATGTGCCACTTCCCTTTCCGCCGAACACACCAGCTATGCACATGGGCTCCTGGGTGTTGCAGATGGCAAGGTCCTTGTCGCTAAGTTTGTGTTCCACTCCGTCGAGTGTCTGGAAGACAGTGCCTTCGGGCATAGTCTTAACCACCACCTTGCCACCTGTTATCATGTCAGCGTCGAAACAGTGGAGCGGCTGGCCGTATGCCATCATTATATAATTGGTAATGTCCACGATATTGTTGATGGGACGCAATCCGATAAGGCGCAGCTTGTCCTGGAGCCAGGCGGGGCTTTCCTTTACCTCGCATCCGGTCAGAGAAACCGCACAATAACGGGGGCATGCCTCGGTGTTCTCAATTTCCACGTCAATGGGCAGCGACTCGTCGTCCACCACAAAAGCGTCGCAGTCGGGGCGGTGAAGGCTGGTTTCGTAACCGTTCTGCACCAGCCAGGCATAAAGGTCGCGTGCCACGCCGTAATGGCTGCACGCATCCGCACGGTTGGGAGTAATGTCCACTTCAATCAGATAGTCGCTCTCCAGATTATAATATTCAGCGGCAGGTGTGCCCACAACTGCGTCTTCGGGCAATACTATAATACCGTTGTGGTCTGTTCCGATTCCGATTTCATCCTCGGCACAAATCATTCCGAAACTCTCCACTCCGCGCAGTTTGCTGCGCTTGATTGTGAAAGCATCATCGCCGTCATAAAGTACTGTGCCCACAACGGCCACAATAACCTTCTGTCCCTGGGCCACATTGGGGGCTCCGCAAACAATCTGAAGGGGTGATTCGCCTCCCACATTCACACTGCAAACGTGCATATGGTCGCTGTTGGGATGAGGTTCGCAAGTGAGAACTTCACCAATCCAAAGACCGGCCAGGCCGCCTTTTATGGTCTGCACTTCTTCCACGCTTCCCACTTCCAAACCGGCGCTGGTCAATGCCACGGCCACTTCCTGGGCACTCAATGTGGTGTCCACATATTCACGCAGCCATTTGTATGATATATTCATTGCTAATATATTAATGATTTGAAATTTCCGCGCAAAATTACACTTTTTTGTGCATACTACAAAGTGAAACGCCCGTTTTTTGGTTCAGGCGAAAAGATGTGTGCGGTAAAGGGGCGTAGAAAGCAATTCAGAAAGGCACTCCGTCCGGTGCGGGCGGCAGAGGTTCATTGCCCATTTTGCTGGCCCAGGTCTGTGCTTCGGCCATTTCCTCGGGAGAGAGTGCGGCACTCATGAATCCGCCTCCGGAATCACCGCTGGTAAAGGTTTCTCCGGGAAGAGGCACACGCTCGTCGGGGTCGGAAAAACGTGCAAATTCGCTGCGGAAATTCAGATTAATGTCGCCCACGCTACCGTTACGGTGCTTGGCAATGATGAACTGCGCCACGCCTCTCATGTCGCGTCCCTTTTCATCTTCGTATATCTTGTAGTACTCCGGACGGTGGATAAAGCAAACGATGTCGGCATCCTGCTCAATGGCTCCAGACTCGCGCAAGTCGCTCAGCTGCGGACGCTTTCCCTCGTTGCCTTCACGGCTTTCCACGCCACGGTTCAGCTGGCTCAGGGCTATAATGGGGATATTCAGTTCCTTGGCCAGTCCCTTCAGCGAGCGGCTGATTGTACTTACCTCTTCCTGACGCGAGCCGAAGTTCATTCCGCTGGCGTTCATCAGCTGCAAGTAGTCAATCATAATAATCTTCACACCGTGCTCGCGTACAAGACGGCGTGCCTTTGTCCGCAATTCAAAGATGGAAAGGCTCGGTGTATCGTCCACATAGATGGGAGCGTCGTAAAGCAGGGTTACACGGCTGTCCAGCTGTCCCCACTCGTGAGGGGCAAGGTTTCCGCTGCGGAGCTTTTCACCGCTGATTTCGCACACATTTACCATAAGACGCTGTACAAGCTGCTCGTTAGCCATTTCAAGGCTGAACATGGCAACGGGCGTCTTCATGTCTACCGCCATCTTCTTCATCATTGAGATGACAAATGCGGTTTTACCCATGGCCGGACGTGCGGCAATGATGATAAGGTCGCTGTTCTGCCAACCGCTGGTCATGCGGTCAAGCTTGTCGAATCCGGTACTCAGGCCGCTCAGGCCGTCAGTACGCGCCGCCGCCTTCTGCAACATATCATACACCCTGCCGATTACGGGATTGATCTGCGTGTATTCCTTCTTAAGATTGTTCTGGCTGATTTCAAACATACGTCCCTCCACTTCCTGCATCAGGTCGGCCACGTCTACGGTAGAGTCGAAAGCCATGGACTGCATAAAGCTGCTGAGGGTGATAAGCTGGCGTGCAAGGTATTTCTGGGCTACAATCTTGGCATGGTAGACAATATGGGCGCTGCTCGACACATTGGCGCTGAGCTGAAGGATGTAAGGGTCTCCGCCCGCCTCTTCCTTCACGCCGTCGCGGTCCAGCTGCTCGTTTACCGTAATGATGTCTACCGGACGCTGCTCTATGTTGAGCGACTGTATAGCCCTGTAAATCAGCTGATGGCGGTGGTCATAGAAACTTTCCGGCTTAAGCAGTTCGCACACTTGGGCATAGGCCTCCTGTTCAATCATGAGCGCACCAAGGATGGCTGCCTCCATGTCCAGGTTCTGGGGCTGTTTATGGCCCAAATTGTCCACTTGCGGTACCTCCACAATCTTAGTTTTTGTGGCGCTTCTGCCACCTCTCGCGTTTGCCATAAGGATGTATTTTTTCTGAATTGCGATGCAAATATATCGCTTTTTGGGCAATGCACAAAGCCGGATACTTTATTTTTTTCTGCATGCAAAGCGGCCGAATTCAATTGGCCTGTTTTCATAAAAATATTTAAATTGGACAATTATGGCATTTAATTAAAAAAAATGTAATATCTTTGCAATGGTTTCAAATGACCGACAATTTACTTCAATAACCCTATAATTTGAAAGCGTATGAAAAGAAACATCCTATTGCTTACCTTGTTTGTAGGTCTGCTCGCATGCGGACAAACCGTCATGGCACAAAACAGCACCAAGCAGATTGCACAGTTCAACCATGTAATGAAGGGGCTGAAGCTGGACAAGGCCACCAAAGACAAATTCCGTCCCATCCTTATCAAATACTATGATGAAATTGCGTCAGTAAAGAAGAGCCATTCTGCGCTGAAGGACAAGTACCAGCAGGCCGACGACCAGGGAAAACTTACCGACGAACAGTGCGACCTTCTCTTCAACAGCAAGCACAAGCAGGAAATTGACGAGCTGAACGTAAGAAAGAAATATTACGAAGAATTCAAGAAGGTTCTTTCCGTACAGCAGGCATACAAGGCCATCAGGCTCAGCAATGACAAAGTAAAGTAACAAATGCCTGAAATCGGTAAAAACTCAGCCAAAGCCTGGATACTGGCCGCAAGGCCCAAAACACTCTCGGGCGCAGCAGTTCCGGTAATCATAGCACTTAGCAAATCATGGGCAGACGGGAATTCAATCAATTGGATTCCCGCTCTCTTGTGTCTGCTCTTCGCTTTTGTGATGCAGATCGACGCCAATTTTGTGAACGACTATTACGACTGCGTCAAGGGAGTGGACCGCGAGGACCGTCTGGGGCCCGAACGGGCCTGTGCCCAGGGATGGGTGTCGCTTTCGGCCATGAAACGGATGATAGCCGCCACCACGCTGCTGGCAGCCGTTACGGGACTGCCGATCATCTGCTGGGGAGGCACGCAAATGATTGCGGTAGGCATTGCGTGCATCGTCTTCTGCTTTCTGTACACCACCCTGCTCAGCCGCGTAGGGATGGGCGACATTCTGGTGCTGCTCTTCTTCGGCATAGTGCCCGTTTGCGCCACTTACTTCATCCAGACCCAGACGCTAAGCCCCGACGTACTGCTGCTTTCGCTTTCCTGCGGACTGGTAACAGACTGCCTGCTGGTGGTAAACAACTACCGCGACCGGGAGACAGACAGAAAAGCCGGCAAGCACACACTCATTACGCTGATAGGCGGAAGCGCCGCGGAATGGCTCTATCTGACGCTGGGCGTAGCGGCCGTACTGCTGGCGGCAGTGCCGCTGAAAGGCCATATCGCCATTTTGGCCCCGTGGCTGGTACGGCACACAAGTACATGGCTGGGCATGAAGAAAATCCGTTACGGACGGGAGCTGAACAAGATTCTGGGACAGACGGCGCTGAACATACTGCTGTTCGGCATTGTGCTGAGCCTGTCTCTCATTTTGTATCCATAAAGACACATTTCACTTGAACATAAACTATAACAGATAAAAAGAACATGGCAACAGTAGACGACAAAAAAATCATCTTTTCTATGGTGGGCGTGAGCAAGGTCATCCCACAAAACCAGAAACAGATACTAAAGAACATTTACCTGAGCTTCTTTTACGGAGCCAAGATAGGCATCATCGGTCTGAACGGAGCCGGTAAGTCCACACTGATGAAGATCATTGCCGGAATTGAGCAGAGCTATCAGGGCAACGTAGTGTGGAGCCCCGGCTACTCGGTAGGCTATCTTGAACAGGACCCCAAGCTGGACGATGAGAAGACCGTAATGGAAACCGTGAAGGAAGGCGTACAGAACATTGTGGACGCGCTGGCCGAGTATGAAGAGATTAACCAGAAGTTCGGACTGCCCGAATACTACGAGGACGAGGACAAGATGAACGAGCTCTTCGCACGCCAGGGCGAGCTGCAGGACATCATTGACAGTACAGACGCCTGGAATCTGGACAGCAAGTTGGAACGCGCCATGGCCGCCCTGCGCTGCCCCGCCCCCGATGCCAAAGTGGCCACGCTGAGCGGAGGAGAACGACGCCGAGTTGCCCTGTGCCGTCTGTTGCTGCAGAATCCAGACGTACTGCTGCTCGACGAGCCCACCAACCACCTCGACGCAGAAAGCATAGACTGGCTGGAACAGCACCTCAACCAATACGAGGGTACAGTCATTGCCGTTACCCACGACCGCTACTTCCTTGACGACGTGGCCGGATGGATTCTGGAGCTCGACCGCGGCGAGGGAATACCCTGGGAAGGAAACTACAGCAGCTGGCTGGAGCAGAAGACCAAGCGCATGGAGCAGGAAGAGAAGGTGGCAAGCAAGCGCCGCAAGACCCTCCAGCGAGAGCTGGAATGGGTACGCATGGCGCCCAAGGCACGGCAGGCAAAGGGAAAGGCACGTCTGAACAACTACGACAAGATGCTCAACGAAGAGCAGAAGGAGCGCGAGGAGAAGCTGGAAATCTACATCCCCAACGGACCCCGCCTGGGCAACAAGGTCATTGAGGCGCACGGGCTCTGCAAGGCTTACGGAGACAAGGTGCTGATAAAGGACCTCGACTTTATGCTCCCCCCCAACGGCATAGTGGGCGTAATCGGCCCCAACGGAGCCGGAAAGACCACCCTGTTCCGCATGATTATGGGACTGGAAACACCCGATTCGGGAACCTTCGAAGTGGGCGAAACCGTAAAGCTGGCCTATGTAGACCAGAACCACAAGGACATCATTGCCGATGAAAGCGTCTACCAGGTAATCAGCCAGGGCAACGAACTAATCCGAATGGGCGGACGCGACATCAACACCCGCGCCTATCTGAGCCGCTTCAACTTCAGCGGCGCCGACCAGGAAAAGAAGTGCGGCGTGCTGTCCGGAGGAGAGCGCAACCGCCTGCATCTGGCCATGGCACTGAAGCAGGAAGGCAACGTGCTGCTGCTCGACGAGCCCACCAACGACATAGACGTAAACACCCTTCGCGCACTGGAGGAAGGCTTGGAAAACTTTGCCGGCTGTGCAGTGGTCATCAGCCACGACCGCTGGTTCCTGGACCGCATCTGCACCCACATCCTGGCTTATGAGGGAGACGGCAGCGTATTCTTCTTTGAAGGAAGCTACACCGACTACGAGGCCAACAAGCTCAAGCGCTTCGGCCTGGAAGAGCCCAAGCGCATCCGCTACCGCAAGCTGATGGAAGACTGATACCGTTAACCCAAAATAAGTAAAAGCGGGAGAGAGCCACATAGCGTTTTCTCCCGTTTTTTTGTTTTGCTCCTTCATCACTTACCCTTCCACAGCCCATCTTTATTTTACTCGTATCTTTTTTGTCATGTCTGTCCAAGATTCACAAAACTGCGAGTAAGTGAGCGCAATGAAACTTGTTTCAATTGCCGAACGGAAGCAGTTTCGCATTTGCAAAATGCAAAAACACAAAAATGCAAAAACACAAAAATACAAAAAAGCAAAACTGCGAGTAAGCGAGCGCAATGAAACGTGTTTCAATTGACGAACGGAAGCAGTTTCGCATTTGCAAAATGCAAAAACGCAAAAAGGCAAAAACACAAAAACACAAAATTATAAAAACACAAAATTACAAAAATGCAAAAACACAAAAAAGCAAAAACGCAAAAAAGCAAAAACGCAAAAAAGCAAAAACGCAAAAATACAAAAAAGCAAAGCTGCGAGTAAGTGAGCGCAATGAAACTTGTTTAATTGCCGAACGGAAGCAGTTTCGCATTTGCAAAATGCAAAAACGCAAAAAGGTGCTAAATCAATTTTCCCAATTGACAAAAGAAAACGCACATATTTTGCAGCGAATAAACGAAGGTGGGGAGTCCGGGCATCGGGCTGCGCTTCCCTTACATTCTCCATCAGCTATGGGCAGGCAAAAGAAATGGCCACCAATTACGGCAGCCATTTATCCAATGTATTAAGTTTTAGCTTCAATATCGGGTGATGACAATATTTTTCGGGCAATCTAGGAAAGTATTTTCTTCCACTTCACAACCCTTGGGGATGGAAATGCTCGTGAGGTTGGAACAACCAGAGAAAGCACTATGCCCAATCTCCGTTACTGATGAAGGAATGGAAATGCTCGTGAGGTTGGAACAACCAGAGAAAGCACTATGCCCAATCTCCGTAACTGATGAAGGAATGGAAATGCTCGTGAGGTTGGAACAACCAGAGTATTTGCAACCAGTTATTACTCAATATTTTGTGCGTAATAAGTCAGAAATATGTCATAGACCTTTAAGGGTGCATTCTAAAGGGTGAAGATTTAACGATTTTATTGATTTGAGCCTGTTTTGAGGTGTCAATAAT
>JAGBGU010000058.1 GCA_017935785.1 Bacteroidaceae bacterium | reverse complement strand
CAAATTATTGGTGTCCGTTAATAGCAGAAAAACGTCTGGAAGACGGGAAGCCCGAAGGGCGAATAGCCGCGGGTTCTTGAACCCGTGGAAAAGAGAGCGACAGAATAATGCCGTCTGCAAAGACGGGAACCAGTGGTGGGGGGTGCCGATTCGCGTCTTCCAGACGCCTTCAATATGCGTACCATTATAAAACCGGAGGCTTAAAAGCCCCCGGCTATTTAACTTCCCGTCTTGCAGACGGTTTCTTGTCAATCGTTCATCGTTCACTATTCGTCATGCTGAAACAAGTTATTCGCCTTCGCTCATCGAAAAACATCTTCATTGTAATACACGTTTTGAGAGCCGAAACGGGTTTGTTTGAACGAGAAAAGCCTATTCTAACAAAATCAGAATGGATTCTTATGCTTCAATTCGCTAAAATACACTATCTTTGCAGACAAATTTAGGTGCAACAAGGTAAAAAACATATTTCAATGAGAAAGTTAAATACATTATTTTTGTCACTGCTGCTATGTATCATGTGCAGCGGAACCGCTTTTGGCGTTCCTGCCTATCCAACCAAAAAGACAGTGAAACTGCAGGACGGGACAAGCACCACCCTGCAACTGACTGGCGACGAGTTTTTCCACTTCTACCGCGCCGAGGACGGACGCAATTTCCGTATGACAGCGGACGGCAGTCTGCGCATGATGAGCGACACTGAATTTGGGGAAGAACTGGCGAAGCACAATGAAGAACGCACCCGCACCAACGCACGCCGGGCGCGCCGCCGTGTGGGCGAATTTGTGGAAGGAGGCATCAAGGGCAAAAAGAAAGGTCTGGTTATTCTTGTGAGCTTCCGCGACAAAGACTTTGTAACCGCTGACCCCCAAACCATTTTCAACGACTTTTTCAACAAGGAAGGATATTCCAACAACGGCATGGGCGGCTCGGTAAAAGACTATTTCAAGGCACAAAGCTACGGCCAGCTGGAGGTGGACTTCGATGTGGTGGGTCCCTATAAGCTGAGTAAAAACATGAGCTATTATGGAGGGAACGACGCATCAGGAAGCGATTCCGCACCCCAGGCAATGGCAGAGGAGGCTTGCCGACTGGCCAATCCAGACGTGAACTATACCAACTATGACTGGAACAACGACGGCGAGGTGGACCAGGTATTCCTCATCTATGCCGGATACGGAGAGAACTATGGCGCCGAACCAAACACAATATGGCCACACGCCTTTTATCTGCCCGAAGGCGTAAAGCTTGACTACATGAAACTGAACAGCTATGCCTGCACCAGCGAGCTGATGGGCACAAAAGGAACGACCCTTACAGGAGTAGGCACCGCCTGCCATGAGTTCAGCCACTGTCTGGGTTTGCCCGACACATACGACACGTCATATTCGGGCGGCGTCGGCATGGGACAATGGGACGTCATGGATCATGGAAGCTACAACGTAAACGGACATGTGCCTGCCGGATACACAGCCTACGAACGCTGGGTTTCGGGATGGTTAGAGCCTGTGGAAATCAATTCTGTCACCGAAGTAAAGGACATGAAGCCGCTGACAGAAGCACCCGAGGCATATATATTATATAATGAGGGAAACCGGGACGAGTATTACATTCTGGAAAACCGCCAAAAGGAGGGTTTTGACGCAGGACTGCCCGGACATGGTCTGATGGTGATGCACATTGATTACAACAAGGGGGCATGGACATCAAACAGCCCGAACAACAATCCCAAGCACCAGCGTGTCACCTATATACCGGCAGACGGGACTATCAACTCGGCCGGTGATGCCGGTGACCCTTTCCCCGGCACCAAGAAGGTACACAACCTGACTGACTTTACCACGCCATCAGCAACAACATACAATGCCAATACGGACGGCAAGGCGCTGATGCACAAACCTGTGGAAGAGATTACGGAATCGGGCGAAGGCCTGATCTCGTTCAAGGCCATGCTGCCTACACTGACAGCCCCCGTACCCAAAGCCGAGCGTACGGAAGACAAGGTGACACTGACCTGGGATGCCGTGGAAGGCGCTGACACATACGAAATCAGATATACCGTCATCAAGGCACAGGGAAGCATGGAGGAATCCTGTCTGTATAAGGAAGATTTCCAGGGAGCCTATCGCGCCAGCGCCGGTTTCACGGACATAGGCTCCTCGCTGAACAAATATCTGTCCACCCAGGGATTCAGCGGAGAAAACCTTTTCCAGACCCCCGACCTGCTCCGCTTGGGCAGCAGCAGCAAGAAAGGCATACTGCGCACACCCACGGTATCTTCGCTCAATACCGGGCGTATGACGGTGGCCTTTACACTGAAACCTTTCAAGGAGGGAGCGGAGACAAAGGTAACACTTTCCGTCTATACCAATTCCGGCATACAGGAGTCTTTCCCGCTGGTGTTTACCACACAGCAGAGTTTTGTCATCCAAACTGAAAAGATATACACCGAGGCATGCAAAATGATGCTTGAAGCCGAACAACGCTGCTATATCAGCTATATGGCGGCGTACGACGGTGTGTTTGACATTAACCTGTCACCTGCAAAACAGCCCATGAAGGCAACCCGTGCAGGCATTGAGACCTTTACACAAAAGGTGCAGGGCACAAGCATCACAATAGAAGCCGAGCCCACAACCACCTACAAGGTGGAGATGCGCGCCTTGGGCGGCTTGCGCGAAGGACAATGGGGCGAAACCATTGAGGTGGCTCCCTATGGAAATTCAAATTCTGTTTCCCTGCTTCCGCAGGAAAAGCAAAAAGACCAGTGGTATGATCTGAACGGCAGGAAGATAAGCGTGCCCAACCGCCCCGGCATCTATATCCATAACGGCCGTAAAGTGCTCAGATAATTCCAGAGGGCTTCTTCTGTTCCATTGAACTACAGAGAATTTTAGTTAAGATTTGTCTAACATAAGATATAAGTTTTAAAGAAATGAAAAAGTTTCGTTTAGTGATGATGATTAGCGTGCTTGCACTATGGGGCAATACGCAAAATGTTTCGGCCCAGTCTTTTCTGGAAAAATTAGGAGGGGCCATTTCATCCTTATCCGGCAGTAAAAGCGGAAATGCCGTGGGCAAGATTACGGACATAGCCTCCCAATTATTGGGCACAGGAACTGTAAATGCAAACAGTCTGCAAGGGACCTGGTCATACGAAAAGCCCTGCATTGCATTTGAAAGCGAAAACGTACTTGCCTCAATGGGCGGTGTGGCGGCTTCTGCAAAACTAGAGAACTCGCTGAACAACATATTAAACAAGGTGGGATTCACCGCAGGGAAAATACAGCTTACGCTAAACGCAGACAGCACAGGCTGCATAACCGTTGGCGGAAAGAACACCGCATTCAAATGGAGCGTCAAAGAGTCTGACCTGGCACTGACCTTTCCGCTGACCGGGAAGACAGTTCTTATGAACGCCAAGATAACCGGCGGAACTCTGCGTGTGGCCATGAATGCGGAGAAACTGCTTACCATCATAACCACAGTAAGCGAAAAAGCCAGCAGCATAAATTCAACCGCCAGCAGCATAAACGCACTCATCAAGAATGTGAAAGGAATGTATGTGGGGCTGAAATTCAATAAGAAAACAGAAAGCAAGTAACAAGACAATGAGCACCAAACAGAAAAGATTCTTCCTGACTGAGGAGGAAATACCTACACAGTGGTACAACATTCAGGCAGACATGGTAAACAAGCCCATGCCTCCCATCAACCCTGCCACCAAGGAGCCACTGAAACCGGAAGATATGTATGATCTTTTTGCCGAAGAGCTCTGCAAACAAGAGCTGAATCAGGAAAACGCATGGATTGACATTCCTGAAGAGGTAAGAGACATGTACAAATATTACCGCAGCACACCGCTGGTACGGGCATACGGACTTGAAAAGGCCCTGGACACTCCGGCGCACATCTACTTCAAGAACGAGAGCGTAAGCCCCGTAGGAAGCCACAAGCTGAACTCGGCGCTGCCCCAGGCATACTATTGCAAGAAGCAGGGCATCACCAACGTAACCACCGAAACAGGTGCCGGCCAATGGGGTACAGCACTTTCATACGCCGCAAAGGTTTTCGGACTGGAAGCCGCAGTGTACCAGGTGAAGATTTCGTACAACCAGAAACCTTATCGCCGTGCCATTATGCAGACATACGGCGCCCAGGTAACTCCTTCGCCCAGTATGTCCACCCGTGCAGGAAAAGACATTCTTACACGCGAGCCGAACAACCAGGGCTCGTTGGGTACAGCCATCAGCGAAGCCATTGAACTGGCAAAGAACACCCCGAACTGCAGATATGCCGCAGGCTCTGTACTGAGCCACGTTACCCTGCACCAGACCATTATCGGTCTGGAAGCTGAAAAGCAAATGGAAAAGGCCGGTGAATATCCTGACATTGTCATCGGATGCTTTGGCGGAGGTTCCAATTTCGGCGGCATTTCCTTCCCCTTCATGCGCCACAACATCCTGCACGGAAAGAATACCCGTTTCATTGCCGCTGAACCGGCAAGTTGTCCCAAGTTGACACACGGTGTATTCCAATATGACTTTGCCGATGTGGCCGGATTCACTCCCCTACTCCCCATGTTTACTCTGGGACACAACTTTATGCCCGCTAACATTCATGCCGGAGGTCTGCGTTTCCATGGCGCGGGTGTAATTGTAAGCCAGTTGCTGAAGGACAAGATGATGGAAGGCATGGACATCAACCAATTGGAATCTTTTGAAGCCAGTCTGCTGTTCTCAAAGGCAGAAGGCATTATCCCCGCACCGGAAAGCGGACATGCCATTGCAGCAGCCATACGCGAAGCTAAGGCCTGCAAAGAAAGCGGAGAAGAAAAGGTAATCCTGTTCAACCTGTCCGGCCACGGTCTCATTGATATGGCAGCCTACGACCAATACCTTAGCGGAAGCCTGCACGACTACGAAGTTAGCGAAGAGGAAATACGCAACAACCTGGAAAAAATGGAGAAGTATATTTGATTTCTAGAGATTCTAGAAGTTCTAGAGGTTCTAGAAAAACTAGAGATTCTAGAAAAACTAGAAAAAAAATAAAAAAGCGGGAAAATCCCGCTTTTTTTAAAACCCTTAATCTTCCAACAAATGGCGGAGGAACTCTTCCAATTCCTTGTCCTTCCCTTCTAATAACTTTCCGTCCAGGATTACCGTTTCTTCATTATCTATATATATTATATCCTGTACAGTTTCGTGTTCCTCGTCTATGAGGACAAAAGAGAACGGACGCATTATCTGCATGGAATCTACCACGCTGCGCATATTGCTGATACATTGGGAGAGAACCGGGACTATCTGACTGTAGAAGTCTTCCTGCGTGTTCCCTATCCATTCTTCTATCACACAACGATGAAGTTCGACATCGTCATCGTTATACACCAGAATCTCACCACTCTCCTGTTTTACCTGGATATAAATATCCGTGAGTACAGGCTCTTCCAATTGGGAATACTTGCCCACAACTTTTGTAATGGCCCGTTCAATCTGCTGCTGCGTCTGTTGGGTTGCTTCCATAAACCGATAGTTCTAATTGTGTCTTTATGATTTCAGGTTCTTAACTTAAAAGTCTGCACACGGCCGTCTCATCAGAGATTACGGCCGTGGCAGTTCTTGAATTTCTTTCCGCTTCCGCAAGGGCAAAGGTCATTACGTCCGGGAAGTTTTTCCGCTCTCATGGGCTGAATCGGCTGACGTCCGCGGGTATCCTGTGCAGCGGCACGCGCCTGAGCCTCATCAGTAAGGCTTTCATGCGTTTCCGTCAGTTCGGGCTGGTGTTTGGGCAGTTCAGGAGCCGGTGCTTCCTGACGGATTTCAACCTCGGGAATCATAGCCCGCATGATAATGCTTACCGTACGGTCATTTATCTGGTTCACCATGTTGTCAAAGAGTTTGACGCTCTCAAGCTTGAAAATAAGAAGCGGATCCTTCTGCTCGTAGCTGGCATTGTGTACGCTGTGCTTGAGTTCGTCCAACAAACGGAGATTCTCTTTCCATGCATCGTCTATGATATGAAGCATAATAGCCTTATGGAAAGCAGTTACGACAGACTGTGATTCGCTCTCGTAAGCCTCTTTCAAATTGGAAGGGATGTTATACTGACGGTTACCAGCCAGCACAGGAACCATCAGGTTCTCGTACATTTGTCCCTGAGGACTTTCGTATATGGCCTTTACCACCTTGTTGGCGTTATTTGCCATAATGCCTACCTTTTGCTTGAAGCGTTCCATCACTTTCTGGTAAGCCTCTTCGCAAAGATCCTCACGACGCATACTTTCAAGCTGTTCAGCCGTGAAAGGCACCTCCATAGCCAGGGTTGACAAGAACAGTTCGCGGCATCCTTCATAATCATTATTCTCTATGATATGACACACACGGTCCCAAATCATGTCGCTGATATCCATGCCAAGACGTTCGCCCATGAGTGCGTGGCGGCGCTTTTCATAGATGACAGTACGCTGCTTGTTCATTACATCATCGTACTCCAGCAGACGCTTACGCACACCAAAGTGGTTCTCTTCCACCTTCTTCTGCGCATTCTCAATGCTGCGGGTAATCATGGGATGTTCAATCATCTCGCCTTCTTCAAAACCGAGACGGTCCATCACTTTGGCAATGCGTTCACTGGCAAAGAGACGCATCAGCTTGTCTTCAAGACTTACGAAGAAAATACTGCTTCCGGGGTCGCCCTGACGTCCGGAACGTCCTCGCAGCTGACGGTCTACACGACGGCTTTCATGACGTTCGGTTCCGATAATAGCCAAACCTCCGGCTTCCTTTACTTCAGGAGCCAACTTGATGTCGGTACCACGACCTGCCATATTGGTTGCGATGGTTACGGTTCCCAACATACGTTCCTCTGTCTTGTCGCCCACCACTACGGTTCCCTTAGAACTTTGTCCGGCCAGGGCCACGATATCGGCTTCTTTCTGGTGCAGTTTGGCATTGAGTACCTGATGAGGAATCTTGCGCATGGAGAGCATTTTGGAAAGCATTTCCGAAATTTCCACACTGGTAGTACCCACAAGCACAGGACGGCCGCTGTTGCGCATCTTCTCCACTTCCATAATAACAGCCTTGTATTTTTCGCGCTGGGTCTTATAGACGCGGTCGTTCTGGTCATCACGAATTACTGCACGGTTGGTGGGAACTTCCACTACATCCAGTTTATAAATGTCCCAGAACTCGCCTGCCTCTGTCACTGCCGTACCGGTCATACCACTCAACTTATGGTACATACGGAAATAGTTCTGCAATGTAATGGTGGCATAAGTCTGTGTGGCGGCCTGCACCTTTACGTGCTCCTTGGCCTCTACTGCCTGATGAAGGCCATCGCTCCAACGGCGGCCCTCCATGATACGTCCGGTCTGCTCGTCTACGATCTTGATTTCTCCATCCTGAATCACATATTCATCATTGAGATTGAACATGGTATATGCCTTGAGCAACTGCTGGATGGTATGTACACGCTCGCTCTTGGTGGCATAGTCGTTATAAGCCTTGTCTTTCAGTTCAAGACGTTCCTCGTCTGTAACATCGCTGTTTTCTATGTTAGCCATTATGGTGGCCATATCTGGCAATACGAACAAATCAGGATCGTTCACCTGAGAAGCCAGCCATTCATTACCCTTATCTGTGAGGTCTACGCTATTCTGCTTTTCCTCTACAACGAAATACAGGGGATTGGTGGCCTCGGGCATACGGCGATTGTTGTTCTCCATATAGATTTCCTCTGTAGCAAGCATACCGGACTTGATTCCGGGCTCTGAAAGGAACTTGATAAGAGGCTTGTTCTTGGGCAATGCCTTGTGGCTTCTGTACAGTGCAAGGAAGCCGTCGGCGGTCTTCTCCTTGTTATTCTCCTGCTGTCCTTCAGAAATCAGGCGCTTGGCCTCGGCCAAATACTGAGTGGCCAACTGGCGCTGTACGCCCACCAGTCTTTCCACAAGCGGCTGATATTGCTCAAACTGCTGATCCTCGCCGCGGGGCACGGGACCAGAAATAATAAGAGGTGTACGGGCATCGTCAATCAGCACAGAGTCCACCTCATCGACAATGGCATAATTGTGCATGCGCTGCACCAGATCCTGAGGATTCTGGGCCATGTTGTCACGCAAGTAGTCGAAACCAAACTCGTTGTTGGTTCCGAAAGTAATGTCTGCCAAATATGCTTGACGGCGGGCCTCGCTGTTAGGCTGGTGCTTGTCTATACAATCCACGCTGAGTCCGTGGAACATATAGATGGGTCCCATCCATTCGGAGTCACGCTTGGCCAGATAATCGTTGACCGTTACCACATGCACTCCGTTTCCGGTAAGCGCATTCAAGAACACAGGCAAGGTGGCAGTAAGCGTCTTACCCTCTCCGGTAAACATCTCGGCAATTTTTCCCTGATGCAGTACGGTTCCGCCAAACAACTGCACATCAAAGTGAACCATGGCCCACTTCATGTCGTTTCCTCCGGCTATCCAATGGTTTGAATAGATGGCCTTATCCCCCTGAATCTCCACAAAGTCGAAACGGGCGGCCAACGTGCGGTCAAAATCGGTAGCCGTAACCTCAATGGTTTCGTTGTTGGTAAAGCGCTCTGCCGTACTCTTTACAATGGCGAACACTTCGGGACGCACTTCGTTCAGGACCTCTTCATAACGTTCCAGCACATCCTTCTCCAACTTGTCAATCTGTGCGAAGAGGGGGGCACGGTCCTGAATGTCAGTAATCTTTACCTTGTCTTTCAACTCCTGAATCTCTTTTTTGAGATCCACGGCAGAATCTGCAATCTGCTTCTTGATTGCAGCAGTTCGGGCACGGAGCTCATCATGGCTGAGCGCCTGAACCGCCGGATAGGCCTGCAATACCATCTCCACTAAGGGGCGGTATGCCTTAAGGTCGCGAGACTTCTTGTCTCCGAAAATTTTTACGAGAAATTTGGAAATATCCATATCTTATTTTTATTTGTTTTCTTTAGTGAATTTGATGAAATAATGATAACCTCAATGATTTTGTAACGGAGCCAGGCTACAGGCATTTGGAGCCCGGATTCGCATGGACCTCGCCAACGTAGGCGCCACATAGTCTATAGTAACCGGTGAGGTAATCTGTTCCGGCACAATATTGCATCCCATGAAAAAGAGGGGGAATCCCACATAAGACTCCCGGCAGATGGTCTGTTCATGGGTGTTCTCGTTTACCAATGTCCATCCCGGAGACACTTGTATAAGAATATCGCCCGAACTTTTGGGATTATAGGCATTGCGAAGTTCGTTCACACCCGGAATTCCGGCTCCCAACGCCAGACGCTGGCTGGAGAACACATCGCGCACGCCGCTCAGCTGAATCAGGAAATCGCTGCTGCGGTCAAGTATCTCTGTAAGGTTAAGATTACGGTTCTCAATCAGTTTAAGATTGAGATACAATTGGTTGTCAAGACAAGTTTCCACATAGTCACCCGGTCCGTAAACGGCAATCAGGTACATATTGAGCAGAAGTTTGGCCTTGGTTATGGAGAAAGTTCCGGTGGGAATGCGATACTTGCTCAGGTCCACTATGTCATCAGGCTCTGCACTTCCGGTACTGGTTATGGCAAACAAGACACGGCCCTGCCCCACTCTTTTTTCCAAGTATTCAAACAGGTCGCCCAAATCGCGGTCCAGACGCACATAAGTATCCTGCAGTTCTATGGGACATTGGGTTACGGACTGATGGTCGAAATTGCCCGCATAATATGCAACGTTCAGAATATCTGTCACATCGTCCAACCCTACCTGCGTATTCTTCAGTACTTCGCGCACAAAGTTATTGGTCTCCTCGTTCATGGGCGCACTGGCCAGGAACTGGCGGAACTTGCGTTCGCCGGCAAACTTGTGTTTGAAAGGCTTCTTCTCGGCTCCCGATACAAAATAGTTGTACTTGCCAACCAGTTCGTTCAGGGGTTCCCATTCCAATTTGGAGATTCGCTGCTTTACAGAAGACGTTTTGTTGTAAGCTGCCGCCCACTCGGGAAAAACGCCGTAATAGCTGGTGCTGCACCAGTCGCCCGTTTCCTCGTTAAACCAGAACGCCCCGTCTGCGGCATGACCCGCCATAAGCACGGCCGCATCACGGGTTGGAGCAATGGCATATACCAGTCCGTTGCCCTCTGTCGCCACTTTCAGCTCGTCCGTGATGGTGGAAACGCCAAGATGCTGGGGCGACGAAGCCGCTGTGGTTTGCTGTCCCTGAAATTCTTTGTCGTCCACACAATATACGGGAGAAAGCGTCTGGCGATCAAGCCAGCGCTCGCCCACAATCCCGTTTTCATAAGGGCTGGTGCCGCTCATGAAACAGGCAATGGCCGAAGCACGGTCCGGATTGGCAAAAGGATATTCAGCCTGGGTGTATACACGCCCTTGCTTCAGCAGACGCATAAAGCCGCGGTCGCTGTACAAAGGAGAAAACGCCTCCATATAATCCGTACGGAGCTGGTCAATGACCACATTCACTACCAGCCGGGGCACTTCCGGTGCGGTCTGCGCCTCTGCTCCCGCCACTGACATCAGTACAAGCAACGAGGTTAGCAGTCTTATTCTTTGTGCGGATAAGTTTGTCACAATCTGTTTCTTTTATAGTAAATTTGATAACTTACCGGCCTTGTAAGCAAAGCCAGTGCCAAAGGTACGACTATTTGTCCGAAATCTTGTGGTATCCAGTGGCTAAATATTATAAAAAATGTTAAATATGCCAGTTGAAAACTGTGCCACCAAGTGCGTTTGCGCCTAACCGCCGCCAAAACCACAACGGGAACTGCAAACAAAGCCAAGGGCGAGAATGGCCAAAGCAACCAATTGGAGTCCACTGCCGGATGCTCGGAAAAGAGGAACATAAACAGCAGAACCATACCTACAAGACCTTGCGCCAGAAGCAGTACCACATCCCAAATCCAGACCATCCTGCGTATTGCTTTTTCCAGAAAAACCACTAACACGCAGAACAAGAGGAAGAGGCATGCCACTGACAATGGCGCATACAGATATTTCTTATAACTTGGGGAGGAATCCGTATCGGCCAACGAAAACTTCTTCTGTAAAATATTTTCCGTACTCTTTACCAAAGGCCTGAGCGAACCGTCATCGCCATAAATCTGTGCCCCGTCTGCGAACCATTGCATATATTCAGGAGCAAACATGGCGGCACGGTCAGAAAGTATGGTATCTACACTCCCTCCCAAGAGAAAATCATTTCCCTCGGCAGCCCATAAATTTTCGGCCGTGTATTCGTGCAGAATCTGACGGTAGGTTTTCTTCTCCTCCATCTGCGGATACGCAATACGTCCCCTTACCGCATTTTCAATCATATCGCGCACCTTTGTGGTACAGTTATTGTAAAGAAAATTATATCTGTATTCACAATTTTCCGGACGGCAGTTCTCCATTAGGTTCGCATAGAGCAGATTTGCCTCCAACCGGGTAAGATTAAGTTCCTGCGCCACGATGCCGGAACCGCGTTCTTCATAGTCCAAAGGGAAATATTTCCAGTCAACCCCCATTACCATATAATCACATTTGCCACGCACAAAACGCCAGACGAAATGAGGCTGGCGGAAAGAGAATATGCCGTAGTTGAACACTACGTCCTGCTGCCGGGTATAATTCTCGCAACGCAAGGCCGTGTGCCCATACAACTGGTACACCTCCTTACCCGGCGAGCAAGTAATCAGGCTGACACGTATGGAATCCAAAGCCTGAGCCGACAAGCGGAATGCACAAATTATAAGGTATAAAAACAACAAAAAACGCTTCATCGGGCGCAAAGGTACAACTTTTCGCCGTAAAAGACTCTCATATGCCTTAGTTTTTTAACTTCCTCCACGAATCTTTAAGTCATCACCTTTTTATTTTCAACATATTATTGTAACTTTGCACCGTGAAATTGATAATAGACATCGGCAACACCGTGGCGAAACTGGTCGCCTTTGACGGCGACGAACCCGTAGAAGAGATTCGCACCTGCAATGACTCTCTGTCCGCACTGGGGGCTTTCGCTACAAAGTATGCTTTTACCCACGGCATTGTAGGCACGGTAAAAGGGCTGACGGCAGAAGCCGAGGAACAGCTCCGCAGCCTGAAGATTCCGATCCTCAGATTCTCACCCCAGACACCCGTACCCATTACCAACCGCTATAAAAGCCCGGAAACATTGGGAGCCGACCGTCTGGCAGCGGCCGTAGGAGCCAGTTCGCTCAAACCAGGGAAAGACCTGCTCATCATTGATGCCGGCACATGCGTGACATACGAGGTAATAGACGCCAAAGGAAACTATTGGGGCGGCAACATTGCCCCTGGCATGCAGATGCGCCTGCGTTCCCTGAACGAATTTACGGCCAAGCTGCCCTTAGTGTCGGCAGAAGGGGATGTTCCCGGAATGGGATACGACACAGAAACCGCTATACGCTCCGGTGTACTCCGCGGAATGAAATACGAGATTGAAGGATACATACGCTCCATGCGCCGCAAATACCCCCATTTGCTGGTTTTCCTGACCGGAGGCGACAAAATCAATTTCGACACCACTATTAAAAGCATCATATTTGCAGACAAATTCATTGTCCCCCGAGGGCTTAACAAGATATTGGATTACAATCATGACAAGAAATAGACACATTGCAACCCTGTTTCTGGCCACGTTGGCATTAGCGCAAGTTGCGGCCCAGAACAACGGAAGCAACTCATCCTATTCACGGTTCGGACTGGGAACCATTAACGACCAGTCTTCAAGTTTCAACAAAGCCATGGGCGGTGTGGGCAAGGCCATACGTTTGGGCAACCGCGTCAATACCACCAACCCGGCTTCTTACTCGGCCATCGATTCACTAACCATGATAATCGATGCCGGAATGTCCTTATCCGCTGGACGGATGAAAAACGGCGAGGCGCGTATCAAAGCCAACAACTGCTCGTTCGACTATGTAAATGCCGGCTTTCGTCTGCGCAAGGGGCTGGGTCTTTCTTTAGGAATGCTCCCCTACACCACCATCGGATATTCCTTTGCCACAAGCCAAAAGGTAACCAACGACTTCTCTTCCACACAGCCCATAACCAGCCACAGTTCATACAACGGCGAGGGCGGACTTCACCAGGTCTATATGGGTGTGGGATGGAATCCCTTTGCCGCACTCTCCGTTGGCGCCAACATAAGCTACGTCTGGGGCAACTACACCCACTCGCTTTCGCAGACTTTTGACGAAAACGGAACCGTCAGCTCCAACTATAGCGGACTGAACTCGTCCCACAATGCGGAAATCAAGACATACAAGATAGACCTGGGCGTACAATACCCCATCATCCTTAACCCGCAAAACAGGCTTACCGTAGGCGCCACCGCCGGATTAGGGCACAACATCAAGGGCGAGGCCTCGCTGGTACGCTACAACACCGTGGGCGACAGCATCAGCATTGTGGCCGAAGACGCTTTTGACCTGCCTTACAGCATAGGAGCCGGAGTGGCATGGGAGAGCCAGGGGAAGCTTTTGGTTGCGGCAGACTACACCTTTGAGAAATGGGGCAGTTGCAAAACTCCGCAAATGGGAACAGAAGGCGGGCTGTCCTACACGGCAAAGGAAGGCGCCTATCTGAACCGCAGCAAGATTTCGGCCGGAGCGCAATATATTCCCGACCCGCTCAGCAACAACTTCTTCAACCGCGTACATTACCGCTTCGGCGCACATTACTCCACCCCCTATCTGAAGGTTAACGGACACGACGGACCAAGCGAATACGGCCTTACCGCCGGTGTTGGGCTTCCCATCAGCAACAACATCAACCGCGGCCCCATGGCCAACATTTCGCTGCAATGGATGAGACGCGACCCCAGCGTGGGCAGTATGATTACTGAAGACTATTTCCTGGTCAGCGTCGGAATTACCTTTGCCGAAGCATGGTTCATGAAATTCAAGATCAGATAACGTAAGCATGCGTCCTTCTTACAAATTGACCCTGGCGGTCTGTTCACTGGCTATCTGGTGCGCTTCGCTCTTTTCCTGTAGCGGAGACGTGGAACATCCTGCCGCCGCCGTCCATGCCGAGGATTCGCTTCCCTTCATGCATTCCAGAGGTATCAACACGCTCATTTCCGACTCCGGCGTAATGCGCTATCACATGGTGGCCGAGGAATGGGACATATATACCAGCGGAAGGAACAACAACGGCCCCAGCACCTGGAAGTTCAAGAAAGGATTGCTCATGGAACGTTTTGACGAGAACTTCCATGTAGACCTTTACGTACAGGCAGACACAGCCTATCTGCACAACCAGAAGATGTGGGAACTGAGAGGCCGCGTAGTTATCCGCAACACCAAAAACGAAATATTCAAGACCGAGGAACTGTTCTGGGACATGGATCTGCACGAAATGTGGAGCCATAAGTTTATCCGTATCATCACCCCCGAAAGAGAGCTGCAGGGCAACGAGTTCCGCAGTAACGAAACCATGACCCGCTATTGGATAACCAACAGTTCGGGGGCGTTCCCTGTCAGCGACACACAAAACCAGACAGTGCCGGCCGACACCACCCTAAGTGCCACAAACCCAACAGAACAATGAACACCATTCTCATACAAACCATTATAGTACTGCTCTTTTCCGCTCTTTTTTCCGGACTGGAAATAGCTTTTGTATCGAGCAACAAGCTGCGTTTTGAAATGGACCGCGAAGAACAGGGCCTCTCCGCCCGCATCATCGACATATTCTATCGCCATCCCAACCATTTCATTTCCACCATGCTGGTAGGCAATAACATTGCGCTTGTCATTTATGGTATACTGATGGCGCAACTCATAGACGGCCTGTTATTGGAACCCATCGGATTATATCCTTCCGGCAAAGACGGTGCCGGCGAAGTGGCCCGCCTGCTCATACAGACAGGGCTGAGTACCTTGATTGTACTGATAACCGGCGAATTCCTCCCCAAAACGCTTTTCCGCCTCAATCCCAACCGCATGCTGCGTATCTTTTCCCTACCCGCATTCCTTGTCTATATCATACTGTGGCCCATCAGCAAATTCGCCAGCGCTCTAAGCAAGAGTATTCTCTTTGTGTTTGGCATGAAGGTCAAAAAACAGGACCACGAGAAGATTTTCACTAAAATAGACCTGGACCATCTGATACAAAGCAATATAGACGACATTGAGGATGAAGAGAAGATAGAAAACGAGGTAAAGATATTCCAGAATGCACTGGACTTCAGCAGCGTAAAAGTACGCGACTGCATTGTCCCCCGCACCGAGGTGGAAGCCGTGGACGACCAGACTTCGCTGAACGAACTGAGGAACCAGTTCGTTGAAACCGGACATTCAAAAATCATGGTTTTCCACGAAGACATAGACAACATTAAAGGCTATATCCACTCCTCTGAGATGTTCCGCCTGCAAGCCGGTGAGGACTGGACCAAATACATCAGGGAAGCCCCATTTGTACCTGAAACCATGAACGCCCAGAAACTTATGCATGCCCTCATCAGCCAAAAGAAGTCATTGGCCGTGGTGGTGGACGAGTTTGGCGGCACCAGCGGCATTGTCACCCTGGAAGACTTGGTGGAGGAAATCTTTGGCGACATTGAGGACGAGCACGACAATGTCAACTACACAGCCAAGCAACTGGACAATGGAGAATACCTGCTTTCGGCACGACTAGAGATCAGCAAGGCCAATGAAATTCTGGGGCTTGACCTGCCGGAAAGCGATGAATACCTGACCGTAGGCGGACTGATTCTGCACGAATACCAGAGTTTCCCGAAACTGAACGAAATTGTCAAGTTTGGACAATGGGAATTCAAGATTATAGAGAAAACCACCACCAAGATAGAGCTTGTCAGACTCAAAGTGTTAGTTTAGACGTTCTTTTTATTATATAAATAGGTGTAATCTGAGAAAAATTGTCTATCTTTGTGCGCTTTTATAGAAAAATAATAATTAATAAATCATAAAAAATGGCAGCATTACAAACAATTAGAAGCAAGGGTAAGGTACTCATCGCAGTGGTGGGACTGGCCCTTTTCGCCTTCATTGCCGAAGAATTCGTGCGCTCGCTCTCTTATTCGCAAAACGAGAGCCGCCAGCGTATCGGCGAGGTTTATGGCGAAAGTATCAACATTCAAGAGTTCAGCAAATTGGTGGAAGAATACACCAGCGTAGTCAAGTTCACCAGCGGAATGACTTCCCTGACTGACGACCAGATCACCATGCTCCGCGACCAGGTTTGGCAGACTTATGTAAACCAGAAACTCATTGAGCACGAAGCAGAGAAACTGGGACTCACCGTTACAGATGCAGAACTCCAGAACATCATCAGCACCGGCAAGAGCCCTCTGCTGGCACAAACTCCTTTCCGTACACAGCAGGGCACCTTCGACGCCAATGCGCTGAAGCAGTTCCTTACCCAGTACAACGAGGTTATCAACAACATGGACATCCCCAGCGAAAGCAAGGAACAGTACGTGAACATGTACAACTACTGGCAGTTCATTGAGAAGAGCCTGCGCCACCAGACATTGGCTGAGAAGTTCCAGAACCTGCTTACCGGCGCCATGCTGAGCAACCCCATTGCAGCAAAGATGAACTTTGACGCACGCAGCAAAGAGAGCGACATTCTCATGACCGCCATCCCCTACACCAGCGTAAAGGATGAAGACATCAAGGTGGAAGATGCCGACCTCAAAGCCAAGTACGAGGAGATGAAGGAAATCTTCCGCACCAACCAGGAAAGCCGCGACATCAAGTATATCGACATCGCCGTTAAGGCCAGCCAGGCCGACAAGGATGCCCTCAAGGCTGAAATGGACGGCTATGCAAAGGCTCTGAATGAGGGCGGAAACGCAGCCAAGATCGTACGCGAGGCTGCCAGCAAGGTTGCTTACAGCTCACTGCCCATCAGCGCCAAGGCTTTCCCCTCTGACATTGCAAAAGCCATTGACACCCTGGAAGTGGGCGAACAGGTTGGTCCCTACAACAACATTGCCGACAACACCAGCAACATCGTACGTCTGATTGCCAAGGTAGAGCTCCCCGACTCTGTTGAGCTGCGCCAGATTGCCGTTCCCGGCGTAGATATGGAAGCCGCACAGAAGACCGCAGACAGCATCATGACCGTACTGCAGGCCGGAACCGATTTCGACTCAATTGCCAAGAAGTTCGACCAGCCCGCCACAAAGAACTGGATTACCAGCAAGGATTATGAGGGACAGATGATGGACGAGAACAACCGCAAGTTCATTGAGACCGTTACCACAGCCAGCACCGGTTCATACAACAAGATTGTACTGGACGGACAGGGTGTTATCATTGCCCAGGTAACTGACCGCAAGAACTTTGTCAGCAAGTACAACGCCGCCGTTATCAAGCGCACCTACGACTTCAGCAAGGACACTTACGGCAAGGCATACAACGATTTCAGCGCCTTCCTGGCCGGAAACCCCAAGGCCGAAGACATTGAAGCCAATGCCCAGGCTGCCGGTTATACCGTACAGACCCGCAACAGCATGAGCAGCGCCGAACACTATGTAGCCAACATACGCCGCACCAGCGAGGCTCTGCGTTGGATCTTTAACGAAGACACCAACATCGGTGATGTTTCTCCCCTTTATGAATGCGGCGACAACGACCACATGCTGGTAGTCATCCTCTCCGGTGTTAACGAAAAGGGTTATCTGCCCTGGAACGACGAGCAGGTAAAGACCTTCCTGACCACCGAAGTTCAGAAGGAAAAGAAGGCCGCCCTGCTGTTGGAAAAGATGGCAAACGTAAAGTCTATTGCTGACGCCAACAAGATTGAAGGAGCCGTTAGCGACACCATCAAGCACGTTTCTTTCGGCAGCAACACCTTCGTATCCAAAGTGGGAACAGCTGAGTCTGCACTGAGCGGTGCCGTAAGCAGCGCCAAGAAGGGCGACTTCAAGGCCGGTATAGAAGGAAAGGGCGCCGTTTACGCCTTCCAGGTTCTGGGCCAGCACAGCCACGAGAGCAAGTTCGACGAGAAGAAGGAAATGGAGCAGCTCACCCAGATGAACATGCGTGCCCTGAGCACCTTCACCAGCGAGCTGTACCAGGATGCAAACGTGGTGGACAAGCGTTACCTGTTCTACTAATCCCGGACATCACATACATTATATAGTATATATTAGGGGGCTTGCCAACCGGCAACGCCCCCTAATCATTTTTTGTGCAGCGCCACATTGCAGAAAAAGTTTTCCCTAAAGTATTTGGCAAACTCAATAACTTTCCGTAGCTTTGTAGCCACTTATTCAAATCTAATCAAATGGAACAGAAAACCTATTCTTATGACGAAGCATTTGAGGCATCGCTCAAATACTTTAAAGGAGACGAGCTGGCAGCCCGTGTATGGGTAAACAAATATGCCGTAAAGGACTCGTTCGGCAAAATCTACGAGCGCTCCCCCGAGGACATGCATTGGCGTATAGCCAACGAGGTGGCACGCATAGAACAGAAGTATCCCAATCCACTCAGCGCCCAGGAACTATTCGACCTGATGGACCATTTCAAGTACATTGTGCCGCAAGGCAGCCCTATGACCGGCATCGGAAACAATTTCCAGATTGCCTCGCTCTCCAACTGCTTTGTCATAGGAATTGAAGGCAACGCCGATTCTTACGGCGCCATCATCCGCATAGACGAGGAACAGGTGCAGCTGATGAAGCGCCGCGGCGGTGTGGGACACGACCTCTCGCACATCCGCCCCAAAGGCTCTCCGGTCAAGAACTCGGCACTTACCTCCACCGGTCTTGTCCCCTTTATGGAACGCTATTCTAACTCAACGCGCGAAGTAGCACAGGACGGACGCCGTGGTGCACTGATGCTGAGCGTAAGCATCAAGCACCCCGATTCCGAATCGTTCATCGATGCCAAGATGACCGAGGGCAAGGTTACGGGCGCAAACGTGTCCGTAAAACTGGACGATGAGTTCATGCAGGCAGCCATTGACGGAACGCCCTACACGCAGCAATACCCCATAACCGGCGACAATCCCATGACAAGCAAGCAGATTGACGCATCGGCCCTTTGGCAGAAGATTGTACACAACGCATGGAAGAGCGCCGAACCTGGCGTACTTTTCTGGGACACCATCATTCGCGAAAGCGTGCCCGACTGCTATGCCGACCTGGGCTACCGCACCGTAAGCACCAACCCCTGCGGCGAAATTCCCCTCTGCCCCTACGACTCATGCCGTCTGCTGGCCATCAACCTCTACTCCTATGTGGTAAACCCATTCACAAAGGACGCCTATTTCGATTTCGACCTCTTCCGCAAGCATGTACAGCTGGCACAGCGCATCATGGATGACATCATCGACCTTGAACTGGAGAAGATCGAAGGCATCATGGGCAAGATAAAGAGCGACCCAGAGAGCGACGAGGTGAAGGGACACGAGATGTCGCTCTGGGAGAAAATTTACCATAAGAGCGGACAAGGACGGCGCACCGGTGTGGGCATTACAGCCGAGGGCGACATGATTGCCGCCATGGGACTGCGCTACGGTACCCAGGAAGCCACAGACTTCTCAGTTGAGGTGCACAAGACCATAGCCGTGGAGGCCTACCGGTCTTCCGTGAACATGGCAAAGGAGCGCGGCGCATTTACCGTATATGACAGCGAGCGCGAGAAGGACAACCCCTTTGTAAACCGCATCCGCGAGGCCGACCCCGCCCTCTATGAAGAGATGACACGCCACGGCCGACGCAACATTGCCTGTCTCACAATTGCCCCAACAGGCACCACCAGTCTGATGACACAGACCACCAGCGGCATAGAACCGGTATTCATGCCCGTGTACAAACGCCGCCGCAAGGTGAACCCCAACGACCCCGAAGCACACGTCGACTTTATGGACGAAACGGGCGACGCCTTCGAGGAATACATCGTATACCACCACAAGTTCATGGAGTGGATGCGCATTAACGGATACGACACCGAGAAGCGTTATTCGCAGGAAGAGATTGACGAGCTGGTAGCACAGTCGCCCTACAACAAAGCCACCAGCAACGACGTAGACTGGCTGATGAAGGTAAAGATGCAGGGAGCCATACAGAAATGGGTGGACCATTCCATCAGCGTAACCATCAATCTGCCCAACGACGTAGACGAGAAACTGGTAAACCGCCTCTACATAGAAGCATGGAAGAGCGGCTGTAAGGGCTGTACTGTCTACCGCGACGGAAGCCGTTCGGGCGTACTGCTCTCCACCAAGAGCGACAACAAGGAAGGCTCGCAGCCCTGCAAACCGCCCACAGTAACCGAGGTGCGCCCCAACGTGCTTGAGTGCGACATCGTGCGTTTCCGCAACAACAAGGAAAAGTGGGTGGCATTCGTAGGACTGCTCGACGGATACCCCTACGAAATATTCACCGGTCTGCAGGACGACGAAGAGGGCATTATCCTGCCCAAGAGCGTAACCCGGGGCCGCATCATCAAGACCACAGACGAAGAGGGCCGCAGACGGTACGACTTCCAGTTCGAGAACAAGCGCGGATACAAGACCACCGTTGAGGGGCTTTCCGAGAAGTTCAACAAGGAATACTGGAACTATGCCAAACTCATCTCGGGCGTGCTGCGCTACCGTATGCCCATTGTGCAGGTGATCAAGCTGATCGGATCGCTCCAGTTGGACAGCGAAAGCATCAATACATGGAAGAACGGTGTGGAACGCGCCCTCAAGAAATATGTCCAGGACGGCACAGAGGCCAAAGGCCAGAAGTGTCCCAACTGCGGACACGAAACGCTGGTCTACCAGGAAGGCTGTCTCATCTGCAAGCACTGCGGAAACTCGCGTTGCGGATAAGCGAAGCGGAATTTCATGACAATTCCACTGAAAATGATAAAGGGCGGACAATGCGTTCGCCCTTTCTTTGTGCAGGAATGCAGTCCCCGGAGAGTAACTACGCCGGCAAAAAAGATATTGCGGGCCGGACTACGGCTGTCCGAGAAATTACTAGTACGAAAGCATCAAATATTTTTAGCGGACACCAATAAAATAAAAATGCCTCCTTATGTCATCCTGACCATACCTTATTCTAAAACCTCAAATCCGCAACCTATAGGGTTTAGTGGGATTTTGCTTGCAAAGCGACAAAATTCATTTTATTGTACATATTTCTTGCACAACAGAAATGTCGCAGACACAAAATCCCCTTACCCCATAAAGCGACTTGAGGT